>JAITBS010000652.1 GCA_031283515.1 Planctomycetaceae bacterium | reverse complement strand
GAGTAAAAATACTTCGTAATGTAGATGATCATCCTCCTGCCCATTTACATGTGGAAGGTCATGGACAACCAACACGAATAGGTATGAATGGAAAACCAATAAAGAATGATCCAGAATTGAGTCCACAACAACGCAAGGTTGTTAAGGATAATATATCTACTATTCGCAAAGCTGTGAGAAAAATAAGACAATGGTTTAAGTATGAGAAAGGGCAAGAAAATGGTTGAACAAGCATATCAAGGAGTTTGGATTTACAAAGCTCCAAGAGCAATGTTTCCATGTGCAGTATTTGATACAAAACAAAAGGCAATAGAGTGGATATTTGAGAACAAGATCTCTGGTTGCCTTACGTTATATCCGATCAATAAATCCGTGTACGATTGGGCAATCGAAATACAATTTTTCGTTCCCAAAAAACCAGAACACTTTACACCTAAATATATTGGAAGTTTTACCTCTGCCGCATTGGAACATTATCATTTTGAATTTGACGAAAATGGTGAGTTTATTGCAAACGCCTCATCCGATATTGAAGATATTTCTATTTAGGCGTATTGTTTATTGAAATTGATAGATGGAAATTAGTGTACAAATGGGTGCGCTTGTCCAGGAACTTTGAAATGACCTAAAAAATTCAGTACAATAATAGAATTTGGGATAATTTTTAGGAAGTGTGTGTTTGTCCAGAAACTTTGAAACAGCCTAAAATTATCTGTACGATAATTTGATTTGAGATGAATTTTAGAAAATGTCATCAGGAAATGAAAAGAAAGATCGTTTTCGTAATATATCCGAACAACAATTCCCTGCTCCAACCATAGCAGTTATTGTAATTATTTTGGTTCGATAGGAGCAGTAATTTGTGTTGGATCGGCAGGAACAACAGAAATTAGATTGTTGACTTGTTTGACCGCCGGATCAGTAAGAAGAAGATTTCCTGCCGCAATTTTGTGTTCCTTGTCCGGGACAACACCACGAACAGTAACTACTCCATTTCGAAAAGTTATTTGAACCGGTGAAAGAAAATGAATCGAAGGATGACTTAGGAGCATTCTTTCAAGTTTTTGTTCGAAACGCCGGAGTGTTTCAACCTGATTTTTGGTTGCGGATTGACGATCCGCCGGAACGGTTTGAATACCCGTTTCTGTTGCGGAAACAAGAGATTGTGTTTTTTGCGGTAACGTTTGTTGAGGTATTGGCGGATCTTGTAACAGTTCTCCGCCAACCATGACAGCATTTCCGTTAAAATAATCGTTTCCGCCGGAATCTGTTCGTGATCGTTGGCTCAAACCCGACAATCCGGAATAGTTATTACGGTCAATGTCGCGGAACCAACGGGAACCGGTTGAAGTACGAATCGGACTCTCTTCCGGTAACATTGCCGCATCCATTATACCGGAACGTTCAAAGAAACCGGGTAAACGGTGAACCGGTTGTGTTGAGGAATTTGTACTCGTGTCCGCCGAAACAACAGTGTTTGCCGAAACAATACGTTTGTTCGTTTTTTCTGTCGGCGGAACATCCGGCAAATATTGTGATTGTTGTGATTTTTGTTCCGGTATTGGGCGAAATCGAAAATTGGGAGCATCCGGTTCGAAAGTAAGCCATGTATTGAACCGCCCCATTTTGAAATCACTGTAAAAACGAGGATGGTCAAACTCAATCGTATCGGGAATCTCATCAATACGAACTTTTCCGAGACGGGTTTGTACTTCTGTACGGAGAAATCCCCAGTCGGTCGGCTGTTCCAATTCCGTATTCTGAGCAACTGCAACAGCAGAAGCCGCTAGAAAAAAAACAATCGTATAAGAATAAAATCGCAACATTTTCAACTCTGTTTTGTAATACCGGACAGTCTATAAATATACTCTTTACAAATATATTCCCTACACGTTGAAATTCGTTTTTTGTTTTTTGACAGGATAAATTAGGATTCAACACGAAAAGGCGATCTATTTTTTTTGACTGGAATTAACTCTGTTTGGCTCCGAAGTGTTCTCCCAGTACAGCGGGTACGGCGCATAATAGTAACGCCAACGCGGACGAATTGATTCAAAATAAAAAAACGAAGAATCAGGAACAATTGTTGTCGGATACTGTCGGCTGTTTGAAGGTTCTCCGGCATAATAAACATTGATAAGTCGTGTTTCAACAGTTCGGATTTCACGAATCACATTGCCTTTTCGTTCAAATTCGCGGGTTGTTTTTTGCAGGATGCCGCCGGGAACATGACGTGAGCAAGACATTTCCGTAATTGTTGTTACGTTACCGCTTTTTTGTGTTGTTCGCAGACGGTAGGTTCCGAGTTTGCTCTTACGCAGATGAAATGCGGAAGATTTTAATACTTCGGTGATAGTCATATCCAAAATCTGTTCTTCCGGTTCTTTGTCTGTTGGGATACTTCGCAAAACGTTTTCTGAACGCAAAACATAAGGATAAAGTTGAGTTGAATACCAAATTGTTGTTTTCCGTTTTCCGGCAGGAGTGGTTTGTTCATAAATCCGAACTTCGCAAGGAATAACCAAATGATCAATAACCAATTTTGTCGGGGCAGCATTTCGGATTTGCACTCCATCCTGAATTGGTTGCTGAAAAAAATCAAAACGTCGAATAATTGGAGCATTTTGGGTTCGTTTACCGTCAATACTGGTTGTCAAAACATCTTGAAGTGTTACGCCGTCAGAATCAATAGATTGAAGAGTTGTTTTCATTTCCCGCACATCGGCGGTACGATATTCTTCACGATTTGTCCAGGTTATTTTTTGCAAACAAACCCATGATTGTGGTGAAAAACGTCCCCAAGGATGTTCTAATGCGGTTAAAACGGGACTGGTTACGGGTTGAGTTGGTGTTTGTTCGGAAACTGTTTGCTCATCGGCATTTGGGTTTACACCCAAAAGATCGGTAATTACCGATCTTTGCCCCGAAACCGTTTGGGCATAACTTGGCAATATGGTTCCGCAAAAGACGAAAGCCAATAACACAATTCCCCAAATAAAATTAAATACATTTTTTAAAATCATAAAACGTATTGTACACTAAAATAATCTTTTTGTGAAGATAAAAAATGTGAATTTAGGAAAAAGGATTCATAAAAACAACGACATAAAAAATAAGGACATAAAAAAAGAAAATCCGATATTTTTGAAAAAACCGTTCTGAAAGTCGTTGCCATAGTCACCTAAAAAACCCAATCTTTGCTGTAATTTTACCAACCGCCAATGGAAGCATTGGTTGCATTTACCGTTGTTCCATCGGCTTTTGTTATTGTTGCTGGTATTGCCGTCGCTTTCAAATCCAAGGTTACCGCATACGGAATCACCAGATTCATCACAAAACGATTGTCAACCGTAATACTTTTGTCTGCACGATATAACACGGTATTATCGTCAAACAGATTCCAGTTATTGCTCATGCCTGACCAAGAAACACTAATAAGTTCAACATCTGTAAGTTCGCCGTTATCGGTTGTGTTGGACGAAAAATCAATATGTAATCGTTCTTGATAATAATATCTTATTTTTTGTAAAATACAAAACAGACAAAATAACCAAATAGACGAAAATGTTGTCTTAACTCTGTTCATTGTTTTGATTTGTCGTTTGGTTCCGATTGCTGGAAAAATACACGTTCAAACATAATAAATAAAATTGTACATAAAAAGTTACAATCATTAATGAAATTTTTTAGTTTGTATTTTCATTGGTTGGTTTTTTCTCATTGAGTTGTTTATTGAGTTCTACAAATTTTTGGTCTATTGATTTAGCAAATTTTTCAATATCAATCTTTTCGGGGTCATTAATACCAATACAGAAAACTGTATAGTCACGAATAAAAAATATCCATTTTTTACGTAAGCCCGAAGGAAATTCTTCTATCATTATGCAAACATCATCGCCGATATTGGGATGTGAAAATTTATCTGCCCTTAAAAATCTATTTGTTTCATTTGTTCTTGAAGGTCCATCAATATGTACACCTATAGTTGATGCTAAAATTCTTCGTGCCAAATATTGCGAATTCGTATAGGTTACCGTTATCATTCCCATCTCAATATCCTCCTTAGTAAAAATATCAGCGGCATACACTTTTAATAATTCATTCGCTTTGACATAATCTTTATTATTTTCATTTAAGGTAGAGTTACGAAATATAAAATTATATGGCAGTTCAAAATCAATTTCTGAAAAAACAATTCTTTTCTTTTCATTTTTCTTATTTTTTTTACCCTCTTCTATCTTATATTGCTTGAGAAGTAACATACAATCTAGCTTTTCAATGTATTCAAGATATGAATTCAGGAGTTCTATTTTATTTTCAAGATTTTCTTGTCCAATACATTTTTTTGCAACAGATTTGTTTTTAGAAGTTTCCTCGATGTTATTCAATTTCTTATTCAACTCCGCATATTTTTGATCAATATTTCGGGCAAGTTTTTCGACATCAATCTTTTCGGGGTCATTAATACCAATATAGAAAACTGTATAGTCACGAATAAAAAATATCCACTTTCTATGTAAACCTTGAGTTCCTTCTGTCATCATGCAAATATCATCACCGATATTGGGGTGTGAAAATTCATCTGCCCTTAAAAGTCTATTTGTCCGTCCACTTATATTTGATGCTAAAATTCTTCGTGCCAAGTATTGCGAATTTGTATAGGTAACCGTGATAACTCCCATCTCAAGATAATCCTTAGTAAAAATATCAGCAGCATATCCTTTTAATAATTCATTCGGTTCGATAAAATCTTTATGATTTTCATTTACTTTATGATGTACAACTTTTCCGTTTGAAGTAAAATTACTAACGATAAGATTATAGGGCAGTTCAAAGTCAATTTCTGAAATAACAATTCTTTTCTTTTCATTTTTCTTATTCTTGTTACCATCTTCTATTTTATAATTATTGAGAAGAAACGTATAATATTCGCTTTCAAGGCGTTTAAGATATGAATTTATTTCATTCTCAAGATTTTCTTGTCCACATAAGTTTATACTCAATAACATGGTAAATAAAAAAGTAAAAAATAGTGTTGTTTTCATCAAAACCTCCTTTTATATGTTTGTCAAAGGAACATTATAGATTTAGTTAAATTCCGTCAAGTGTAATGACACGAAAAACACGATCTGTCAAAGAACCAGCGACAACACTTTCAGCCGTTGTTGATGTATCAATCGCAGTCATAAGGTAGTTATTAAACGATACGCCAATTGTAAGTGCACAAGCATCATAAACATCGTTACCAAGCATTGCAAAAGCGTGATTACCAAAACCTGTACGATTTGGTAAGAGTAAATCAGCACCTACAACCGGACTATTAATTGCCGTACCATTGTTATAGAATGGATTATTACAATTTCCGATACCAACAAGATTGACTGTATTGATGTAACCAAATTTATTCATATAGGTGTATTGAACACTAATACCC
>JAITBS010000466.1 GCA_031283515.1 Planctomycetaceae bacterium | reverse complement strand
ATAAACGTAACAAGTTCGGCATTTTGCTTTTTCATTGCCGCCAAACGTTGTACACGTTTCGCCCAAGGAAGCGTCAAAATTGTTTGACATTCCGCCAATAAACTGAATGGTTTATTTCGTAACTTTTCTTTCAACGTCAAGACTTCTTTAAGTTGTTCGATATTGTAAGGGCGTTCCGTCAAGGTTATTTTCGTACCAATATCTTCGTCGTAAAACACCAAGTCCCGATGACGCCGTGCTGACGGCGTGTCGAGCATTGACTCGGTGATATGTTCCCAATCAATCGCAGCAGGTGTTGGTTTGCCTTCTTCTTTTTTTGTACGAAATTTGCCTTTTGCACTGCCAAGCAAACTTTCGGCATAAGGAATGGACGTATGCAGCGGAAGTGAAACATTCGTATAAGCAATTCCCGCACTGATAGTCAATTCACCGTTTGTTCCAACCCATAATTCCTTATGTTGTTTACTTAAATCATTGAATTTTTCAATCATTATTTTGGCAAAATCCAACGCATAAGACGAATGAATAATTGCTGTAACATCATCGCCGCCGAGAATAAGCGGACGGAAAGGCAAAACAAGTAAATGATCTTCTTCGGAAATCATGTAACAACTTTCGTCATACCATTTCTGAATAACAATTTTTAATGCTTCATAAAATGCTCCTTTCGTACAAGCGTCAAGTTGCTTACTCATGTCTTTATACCAAGCAGTTTTTTTCTCATCGGATTTGTCTGTATGTGTTTTTTCAAACGCACGGAATTGTGAACCCATATCGTTACCGTCGAGACAAACAATCGCCCAACGATTGCGGTCACCGAGTACTTCGCTGCCTTTCATTGCTCTTTCATAAAACTCTTCATCGTCATCAAGGTCTGCTTTGACTGTTGAGAGAAATTCAACTTTTCCGCCTTTTTCTTTGAACTTTTGAATATCCGGCGGCAACTTGTCGAAAATATTGTTTAAGATTTGTTGATCAAAAGAATTATCGTTTCTGATATTCCCGACTGTTTCACGGCGTTTTTCGAGAATTGGATGAATCCGGTCTGTTTTATCTGTCGGCAACATTCCCGACACTGCGTCCGGTTCACCTTCTAACGAATCGGGAACATAAGCGTAAAGATCATCGGCACAATGAACGACTTCGGAAAACGAACCGGCAGTTCCTAATCGCAGATCAAGACCGGATTCTCTTGCTTTTTTAACAAGAGCGGATTTTATTTCATCAATTGTATTTTCATTTTTAGAATAAAAAATTCCGCGACCGCCGCCGGTAAAAATGACTTCATTATCATAGGAATCAGCAGCCCAATCATCGAACTTAGCAATCAACAGACTTGCGCCGACAATGTATTTCAACTTTGGAACACTGAAAATAAATTGTTGAATTCCTTTAATATCGTAAGCGAGATATTGTTCCATTGTTTTGATTATAGTTTTGTAAAATTTTGATTTTGATTGATTTGATTTGATAATGAAACATCCAGTATATCACCTTCTCGATAATTTGGCGAGTGTGATGCAACAATAACGGCACCGAGTCGCGGGTCATACACTGCAATTGCCGAAGCGGGACTGCCATGTAACAAATGTTGTGCCATTCCGTACCGCCAAATAGGAGAACGTCCTTCGATAATCACGATGGCACCTCGCGGAATTACCGGCAATTGGGGCAACGGTTCGTTGGGCGTAATCGGATGATCAACACCGATGTGATAAAAAACAGTTACCATTATTTTTCTTTTTGTTCCTTAATTGTATGATATGCTAATATAGAAACAATTTTCTTTGGGCAATTTCTAAAAATTTATTTTTTGACAAGAGTTACAGCGGATACTCCGCTTTGAAAAATAAAAAAACCAGAAAAAAATTATATGATGTCTTTATTACTAAGTCAAACCTTTGCCCAGTCGAAAATAGAAACATTCGTAATATATCAGTGGAATTTTTATTTTTCGATTTTCACCCCAGTGAAACTCAAAAGGTAGTCAACGTTTCGCCGAAACGTTTTAAACAATACAATACGGCGTACTCGCCGACTTGCCCCTGTTGACGGACGGAAATTAAGGACTCACGGCGTACAACACTATACTAAGCCCAACCGTTGCGACCGTGGGTTTATTGTTTAAAACCTTTCGGCGAAAGGTCGCCTACCTGTTAGTTGCCTACCTTTTAATTTACAACAGTAAACCAATTCAAAAAAAATTCCACTGATGTATTACAAACATTCTAAAGTTATTCCATATTCATTTATTCTTTTTTCAATTTTTCCGTTTTCAGTAATTTTTCTTCAAGTAATTTAAATTGAGAAAAATCAATCATTACAAGAATCCTCCTTTCCTAGAGAAAAGAGGTAAAAAAAGAAAGTCTGGACAGCGCGTAGAAATGCTGCCAGACATATTGCACAGGTTAGAAGCGGTAAATAAGGGCACACATCCTGCATTACCCCTGCACATTACGTCCGGAGGGATTCGAACCCCCAACCCTCGGTTCCGTAGACCGAAAGCCTCTTTTGCGCATAGGTTGGTGTAACCTATGCGCTTGTGACCGGACAAAACTCCCGTGCTTTTCATTTCTTATTCTCCTGTATAAATTCTTAATATTGGTGTACTTGTTGCGGTATCTTTTTCATTTTTTCGATAGTTTTTGTTGCGTTCATTCACAACATAAAGAGCTTTGATAATGTCGCTGTGATCATAAATTGCTGTCATTTTTTCGGTCGTGTGACCGGCGACTGCCCGTGCGATATCTCGCCCGTGTTCCGCCGATATTTCCGTTAATGAAGTGTGCCGAATCTGGTAGGGAACGAATTTTTGTAATTCGTTTTTATCAATAGCATTTTTAATTTTCCTTCCGTATTCTGCTCTGGTGAATGCCTTGCCGTTTTTGTTTTTGAATATTGGTGATAACGTGTTATCGTTCCAATATTTATTTATAATATCTTGCTCTTCAATTCCAAGCGGAATTGCTTTTGCTCCGATTTTTTTTTCTGTTTTGTGTGTTTTCAAAACGTAAATCCAGTTAATTCCGTCATATAATCTGCCGTATTCTGCGAATTCTTTTTTCGTTCTCTTAATATCGCCAACACACATATTACACAACTCTTTGGGTCGCATTCCCGTAAGGAGTTGAATTTGTAACATATCGGCTATTTTTTCCGAAACAAAAGGAAACACTGCCCGTACAACATTTTCTTCAACATCAGAACGAGGCGGGTTTGTTTTTCCTTCTGATACGGTTGTTAGTGCTTGCATATCAGCAATGAATGCCGACGAGACAAATGTCGGCAATTTGTCCCAAGTTCCGTTTTCGTCGAAATTGGGTTTTGCGCCCCAAGAGAAGACACGTTTTAACAATTTGAATAGCCTATTATTTTGGCTTTTTGCAAATCCCATTTTTATCAAATGTTTCTGAAACATAACAATATAACCAACTTTAAAATTACCGGTGTCCGGTTTCGGTTGGTTATCAGGAAACAAAGATAATAAAATGTAAAACGCCCGTTTGATTGCGTACTGGTCGCTTTTGTCAATGTTTTTGTTGTAACGCAAAAACAATTCTACAAGTTCGCATAAAGCGATTGCGCGCGCAGGCTGAACCGCCTGTTCGAAATACAGTGTTGATTCCATGTTAGATAACGAGCAAAAAAATGTTTGAGCGGCTTCGAACCCGCTATCTCTGATTGAGACAACGCCAGTATAGCGAATGTAGGTTACAGAGCAAGACCAGTTTTGACAAAAAGCGGGAAATAGTGGATTTGTACGAAAATTATTTTCCGTAAGTTCTTATTATATCGGAATTAAAAAATTTACTAATTTTTTGGGATGTTGCAGAAATATGGTTTGTACGAAAAGGAAAACCTGTATTCGTACATTTAGTTTGTTTCATTTTTCTGCTAAAAAGCAGGACAAAAAAAAGTAAAAAAATTGGTCTTTTATTGTTTGGGGAAAATTTGTATTATTGCGTTGGAATTTCATGATTTTTTTCCAAAGAAACGCAATGCCACACAATCTTACGCAAAAAGAAGCAGACCAATTATTGCAAATGGAAAAAGTTTGCCTTGAGAAAAAAGTACTCAAATTTCCGGCTTTGGGCAATTCCTTGCATATTCCTTTATATTCAAAACCCAAAAAAGAAGACTTTATATTAGATATTTCACGAAGTAACATAGTTCTCGAAAAAAATACACTACAAATGAGAGCCAGAAAAAAAGTTGTTCTCGTTCGATTAGACACCAACGGACAACACCATCGAAATCCCGATAATACCGAAATAACTTGCCCTCATTTACATTTGTATAGAGAAGGGTACGATGATAAATGGGCCTATCCCCTGCCGTCAACTTTTACCAACCCTAATGACATCATTCAAACGTTTAAAGAATTTTTAATTTATTGTAACGTTACATCAACACAATTTATTAGAACAGATATACTGATATGATTACTAACGACATTAATAATATCTTACAAAAATATTACCACTGGTTGCAAGATAAAACCAACATAAAACAAATTGATTCTGATTGGGTTGAAATTACAACTCCTTATCTTGATCGGCATAATGATTGTCTCCAAATTTATGTTCAAAAAAAAGATAATACCTATATTTTAACTGATGATGGTAATATTATTAACGATCTGATTAACTCCGGTTGTGAATTGACCAACCCCAAACGTAAAAAAATATTAAACACCACTCTTGCCGGATTCGGAATTCAACTCCTCGATAATACCCTCACGGTTCAAGCGACCGCCGATGATTTCGCCCCGAAAAAACATAACCTCATTCAGGCAATGTTGGCAATTGATGATATGTTTTATCTCGCCACTCCACATGTTACGAATCTTTTTTTTGAAGACGTAACCAATTGGTTCGACATGGTAAATATTCGTTATACCCCCAAAATTAAACTTTCCGGTACAAGCGGTTTTGATCACCAGTTCGATTTTATTATTCCCAAATCCAATAAAGAAAATGAACGAATTGTTCAAGTCATATCAAACCCCAATAAAGATAATGCCGAAACCCTTGTTTTCAAATGGATCGACACTCAAAAAGAAAGACAGGAAGGAACAGAACTTTTTGCGTTACTCAATGATGCTAAAGTTGTTCCGTCCGCAGTGGTTGCCGCATTAAAAAATTATAATCTCAACCCCGTTTTTTGGTCAAAACGTAATCAAATACAATCAAAACTTGTTACATAATTAAAAAGTTAAAAAGCCTTCTTTACGGTAAAGTTTGGAATCAAGAACCAACAAATTCTATTCTCAAAATAACAACAAAAACAACCCAACAAAAATTGTTAGATTTTCAAACATTTGTACGATAATTGACAACCTGTATTCGTACAAAAAAATTCTTTTTTTTTTCGCAACCGCCGTTTCAAAAAATTTTTAGAAAAATTACGAAAAGTCCGTCCTTTTCAGGGTAGAAATTTTTTTAGGATTTTTTGACTTTTCGTGATTTTTGGGGAATTAATAGTGGCAAGTGGAGAGAGTTTTATTTTTTTCGGGGATTGGCAAACCGTAAATCAATGTTATACTACTATTATCAGGATGCCAAAGGAGAAAAATTCACCATGCAAAAAATTTGTTTCGACACATCCACCGTTTGCAGTTTATTTGACAACAGTACCAACACCAAAGAAGTCGTTAAACTATTTGACTGTTTTGCTGAAAAATTAAATTCATTTCAGTTGTTTGTTTCGCCGATTTTTTCTCACGAAATTAATTTTTCGCCGATTGAGTTAATTGACAAAATCGCCGATATTATTGAAACGTATAATATTGCCAAATTACCTAAGTCTCAAAAAACCGATTATTTAGTTGAAATTTACCTCAAAGAAAAAGTTTTGACATTTAATCATTATTTTGATCTGTCACACATTGCTTATGCGAGTATTTTTTCCTGTGATTTTTTTATTACCTGCGACATCGCCCACATCGCCCGAAAAAGAACAATTCAACTCGTTCAAAAAATCAATACTGAACAAAATATTTTCATTCCTGATATTGTAACCCCTTCAATCTTTATGGAGATTCAAAAATGACATTAGAATTCATTAAAAAAGCCCGACGGCAATTTTGCAAAGTTGCCCCCAATATGACCCCAGAAGAAAGATTTAAATACATTTCGGAAGGGGCAGATGAGGGTAACAAAAAACTTGAACAAGCCCGAAAAGAAAAACACAACAAAACTCGTAATTTTTCAGTTCTTATCCGTTTAACTCAAGACGAAAGAGTTAAACTGGAAACAGACGCCCAACAAGAAAAAACTACCCTCAGTTCCTTAATTCGCAGCAGAGCGTTACAAGAAAAAAATCACTTTCAAACCGTCCTTCAACACCTCAAAAAAATCGAATCCAAACTCAATATCAAAAAATAGTTCACTGATACACACGCCATTTCCGTTTGCGTTGTTCATCCGCTTGCGAACTCTCCACTATCCACTCTCCACTATCAACTATAAATTATTTCCATGAATTATCGTAGGTACGTCGTGGATACCAATGTTTTTCTTTTCGGCGGTTATCGGATTCTCCAGCTGCTTGACCGCAGTCCGCA
>JAITBS010000579.1 GCA_031283515.1 Planctomycetaceae bacterium | reverse complement strand
CCACGCCTGACACGACCAGTCCCAAGCCTGACTCCTTCATTCCCAAGAATGACTCCTTCATTCCCAAGACTGACTCATTCATTCCCAAGCATGACTCGTTCATTCCCAAGAATGACTCGTTCATTCCCAAGAATGACTCACTCATTCCGCTAAAATAGCACTTACTTTTTACCATTTTCATTACTTTTACTTTTTCAAATTTTGATTACCATGAAAAAACTAATTACTCTCCTTGCGCTATTTTGTGCAACACCGTTGTTTGCCGTAACATTTATACCGGAAAACACCGAACAATTCTTTGTTTCGCCTAATACCAAAGCAGTACTTCGGTTTCAGATTACCAGTGATGAAAAAATAGAAACAGTAAAGTTTCGACTCTCCGGTGCTGAAATGAGAACCATTTCAACAAGAACCGACGGCAAAACCGTTTCGATAACAGTTAATTTATCACGCGGATTTTGGGAATTGGAATCTGGAACGCAACGTTTCGGTATTGTTTCGCTTCCTGAATTTAAAGGTAAAACAGATAAATTTTTCGCAATCGATGCCGCATTGTCATGGCTCGTCAGCAATGAACAACTCCGTACCGGTTTGGTCAAATCAGCAAAACGAAACGGAATTGCAATGATTCGCGAACGGATTTCATGGAACGATATTGAACCCAAAGAAGGACAATTCGACTGGGAAACAAGACGCCGTTACGATTCACTACGAAAACTTTACAAAGAACAAGGTATTGATGTTTTAGAACTCTTTCATAACGCCCCGCGTTGGATGGAAGCAATTAAAAACTATCCAAACGATCTTGTAAAAACAGCAAACAGTTGGAATACAATTGCCAATCATTGGAACACAACTTGGGGCGGTTTGGAAATCTGGAACGAACCGGAAATTTCATTCGGTGCGGAACTTCCCGCCGATCAATATGTTCCCATGGCAAGAGCCATCGCTTATCAACTAAAACAATCGGGAATTTCAACCCCGTTGATTGGCGGTGTTATGGCGCATTTTCATCCGGTTTGGCTTAAAAACGCCGCTGAAAACGGATTACTTCACGATATGGACGGATTCAGTTTTCATTCTTACGACCGTGCTCCGGCACTTGAAAAATTGATCGAAAATTATCGTTCTTGGTTGAAAGAATCAGGTTATGAATCCATGCCGCTTTGGCTTACGGAATGTGGCCGCTCCTGGAAACGCGGTCCGGAACGCCCCCCAGTTGACCAAGATTTGGTCAGTGCCGTTGATATCACAATGAAAGCTGTCGAGTCACGATGCTGCGGCATAGAACGATATTTTGCGTTTGTTTATCCATATTACGACGAAAACAAAAACAACTTCGGTATGATGGACAAACTCGGAACTCCCTGCCGATCCCTCGCCGCCTACACCCAACTCACTCACGTCTTGAGTGGTTCAGAATATGTCGGCGATCTGAAAATTGATGATTCCGCTGTTTTACGTGCAAGAACTTTTGAACCTTCGGCTCTTGACTCCCGAATTAACAATCAAAAAGAATTAATTACCGTACTTTATACAGGAACTTTATCAAAACAAAAAATGTTGAAAATTCCTGTTGGTAAAATTAAAAGAATTGAGTCTCTTTTCGGTGAACCGTTGAAGTTATCGGACGACAGTGAACTGCTCCTCCAACCCAATAATTTATATTATGTGTGGTTCGACAAAGCATCCATCATTGACCATCTGGAAACCACTACAAATGCAATGAAACTTTATCAGTCCGCCAAAAAAACACGAAAACATAATGAAAAAATTCCTGAAGTTGTTCTCCGTTTTCAATATAATCAAGAAAAACTTTCAACAACACCGGATGGTTATTTTATTCCTCAAAATATTGAAAATCTGTTACCGATGACATTTCGTGTGTTCAATCTTGGTCAAAAGGAGAAAAAATATAATTTGTGTTTTGAAATTGGTGAAACAGCAGATCATAAAAATGGAGTGGTTGTTGCCGGACAAGGATTTACCGATGTTGTCTGGAATCTTCCGCTTGAAAAAGCCGGACTTTCCACCGGTAATATTCAACCGCTTCGAGTTACGGTTGATGAAGATAAAAACCGTTCACTCGTCCTGAATCTACGCGGAGAAGCAACTTGGGACGGAGCTGTTTCAGGAGTTAAAAATGTCCGTAAATTCCCAATCAATGATCATTCACGTTGGCAGAAAAATATAGCCTCAATTGGTACAGTGGAAATAGAATCAAAGGATAACATTTTACGTATGACCGCAACATTTAACAAAGACGGTGATCGTTGGGTATATCCACGATTTAAGTTACCGGACGATGTGAATTTGAGTAACGCTTCTGGAATTATCGTTGAAGCCCGATGTACCGGTAATGCTTTACCGCGATTCTTTTTGTTTGAAAAATCAGGTTCCGGTTATATTAACAGCTTTCATTCCGCACCGATTTTCGCATCGGATGGAGATTGGCATGTGATCAAATTACCGTTCACGCAATTCCAACATAATGTAGCGACACCTTCAGATGTAAACGGTCAACTCGATCTTGATCAAATTAATTTCATTTCAGTCGGAGCCAACTCGAAAGAACCAAAATGTACTTTGGAAATCAAAAGAATTGCCGTGTATTCAAATCAATAATATTTGTTTATGAGATTTGAACCCTACCCGTTGGGTAGGGCTGGCTTATGTTGTCCTTTCA
>JAITBS010000548.1 GCA_031283515.1 Planctomycetaceae bacterium | reverse complement strand
GATTAAAATTCTGTCTTTCAGACAGAGGTTTGTTCGTTGTACGAGTCCGCAGGTCGATGACCTGCGGTTATGAAAATCGCACCCCTTTGGGGTGAAAATCGAAAAACAAAAATTCCACTTCTATATTACTTCCATTTTATTTTCACCCGTCACCAAGTAGGACTGTGAACATCCAAAGGACCTTCTGGAAGAGGAACATCGCTCAGTTCATAATACATTGGGCAATTACTACGCATGGAAATCGGTAAATCACGTTGGTTCCACATTACAATCGAATCGTCCGCAAGTTTCCAACCTTGAGAAGTGTAAAATGGTACCAGAAATTCTTTACAATACAAAATTGCAAAAAGAAAACCTCGCGGTATTGCCTCATTAAGAGCCGCATGGAGCATTTGATGAGCAAGACCAACATGACGTGAATCCGGCGCAACACAAACTCCCTGAATACTGATAACATTATAACGGAAATTCCATGTCGTTGTAATGGTCCGAACCACCGCCGCAATATGACCTATCACCTTATCGGCATCACGCGCAATTACTGAATAAATTGGTCTTGTGCTGTGCCACATCCGGTAATTTTGGAAAATATCCGCCCAGTCTGGAAAACAAGCCTGCAAAAGTTCACGAATAGATTCGTCCAACCCCGTATTCAAATCGTGTTCATCAACCACCTCAATTGTAGGACAAACCGTCAACATGATCTTAACAGCCCCAAGTTCGTGATCGATAACAGTAAAAAAACACAACCCTTATCGGTTACAAAATATTACCAATACTTCCATTATTTACCAATATCTACCATACTTCCAACGAAAGTTCAAGTTTTGTTTCCGTAACTATTTCAACTTGTTCCTGAATAAGCCGGATAAGCCGCAATACATCCGTTGTTGTTCCTTCCTGCTCAACCATAATGAAATTAGCGTTACGCTCACTGACAACCGCTCCGCCGATTCGTGTTCCTTTCAGCCCTGCCTGTTCAATCAAATCACTCGCCGAAGTACCGATTGCCGGATTCTTAAAAACATAAACAGACGCCAATTCACCGCCCGGTTGCTGTGTTTTTCGAATGATCCACAACTTCTGCATTCGTTTGGTGAGTTCTGCCGGATTCTCTTTTTCAAGCCGCAATGTTGCCGAAAGAATCACAACATCGTCTAAACTGCTTGAACGATAACTAAACGAAATCTCATTTTTTGACAAGACCGAAATCTCTCCATTAATATCGGCAACTCTGACACTTTCTACCCATTGCCCTAAATCACCGCTATTAGTTCCGGCGTTGTTAAGAAGAGAACCGCCCAAACTGCCCGGAATACCAATCAAATCTTCAATTCCGCCCAAACCTTGTGAAACAGATTGCGTAATGACTTGTCCCAGTTTAGCTCCGGTTCCGGCAATAACATGTTGCCCTTCAATAGTTATTCCGCAAAAAGCAGGATTCGAAAGCCGAATCGTCAAGCCCGTAATTCCTGTTTCCGATACAAGAAGATTAGAACCGGCTCCAAGAATATGAACCGGTATTTTACTAATTCGGCTCTGTTTCAATAAGGCAGCCAAATCGGATTCGGACGCAGGTTCCGCGAAAAACTCCGCCAAACCGCCCAATTGTAAACGTGTGTACATCGCCAACGGAACGTCACGCCGGGCTCCCGGAAAAATATCTTGTCGAACAGAATTACCCAATTTATCCATTGCAATTATTCGTAACTAACTTCCAAAACAGTAAATTCCAATAACCGGTTCGGAACTTGAACTTTAACAACATCACCTTTTTTCTTACCAAGAAAACCTTGAGCAAGCGGACTTGTTACAAGTATTTTTCCGGCATCATAATCTTCTTCTCCTGCACCAACGAGCGTATATTCTTCTGCCTTTTTGGAACCGGTTTTACGAACCTTAATTTTGGCTCCAAACCGAATTTCATCCTGAGGCATTACCGAAGGATCAAGAATGGTGGCTCGGCTGAGTTTAACTTTCAACTCATTGATTCGTGCCTGCAACAGTCCTTGACTTTCGCGTGCACCGTGATATTCCGCATTTTCTTTGAGATCGCCTTCGGCACGGGCATTCGCCAACCGTTCCAGAATAATCGGCATTTCATCATTTTCGAGCCGTTCTACTTCTGCTTTGATTTTATTATACCCTTCGCGGGTCATGGGAATTACATCTAAACTCATTTTAACTAAACCTCCTGACGGTTTACGCCGTCTCATTTTATTACTTTGTAACAGATAAGATAATACATTTCATTTTCAATATCACCTCAATCCGGTTGCGGACATTTGGGGTGATTCAATTAATTGGTTTCCATTCAATCAGTATAGAATTGCTCTTTACTGAATCACTCTCAATTGGTATGATTCGGATTATACTAAATGTTTCAAAGTTCGCAAACGGGTTTGAATTTTCATTGTAACCGTCTGATATTTGGTATAACGTTATTGTAGGTAAAGAGATTGTACCCTAAAAAACAACTTCAAAATGTCAATTGCTGAATTAGACCGTGAATTATTAACCCGATGCCTCAATAAAAAAAATAGGGCATGGGAAGATTTTGTTGATCGGTTTCTTGGTCTTGTTTTACACGTTATTGATGCGACCGTTTCAACACGGGATATTCAATTGTGTCTTGAAGATCGAAACCGGCTTTGTGAAAATGTTTTTGCTGCACTGGGACATGATAACTATCGTTTATTACGTAATTTCCGTGAACGAAGTAGTTTAACAACTTATCTTTCTGTTGTGGTACGCCGAATTGTTGTTCGAATTCTTTTGAACCAGATCAGTCCTGAAAGATTTGAATCTTCGTACCGTGTCGTGTGAGCAAGGGATAAAATCAAAAAAGTGAAGGAATTACACTAAACCCCTTCACTCTCTTGAAGTTATATTGATTGATAGGGTTAGGTTTTTCCCAAAGCAACTCGAACAATTTCAACTACCTTAGCAAATGCCGCAGTATCATTGACTGCCATTTCGGCAAGTGTTTTTCGGTCTAAACTGATCTGAGCTTTTTTCAAACCGGCAATAAATTCGCTATACCGAAGTCCGAAGTTACGGGTTGCGGCGTTAATTCGGGTGATCCACAGGGCGCGAAATTCACGTTTACGAACTCGGCGATCACGGGTGGCGTAACAATCGGCACGAACAATTGTTTCTTTAACTGTTCGAAGCAATTTACCGCGTCCGCCGCGAAAACCTTTAGCTCGTCGAAAAAGTCGGCGTTTCGACTGCCTTCTGGCAGCACCGCGTTGTGTTCTCATTTTTTTCTCCTTTAAATTACGATTTTAATTACAACGAACCAAGGTCCTTTCATTTGAAAGAGTTACAACCCGATGCGTTTTCATTGGGCTTACCGTAAACGAAAACGGTAAATCAGCGGAAAAAATACAAATTACAAATAATTTAATCTATCAGTGGAATTATTATTTTTTCTTCTTCACCCCGAAGGGGTGGAATTTTCATAACCGTAGGTCAAGCGAAGCGCGACCTACGGTCAATACTTCATCTCAACATCGCCTGAAAGGCGAAACTAAACGAGCCGAATCGTACAAACTAGGATTCTTAAAATTCTGTCTTTCAGACAGAGTGATGTTGATGGTATCCATCCGCAGGTCGATGACCTGCGGTTATGAAAATCGCACCCCTGTCGGGGTGAAAATCGAAAAACAAAAATTTCACAGAAAAATTACCAAAACAGACGAAAAGAGAACAAACAAAAGACTTGAGAATTTTATTCAATTTCAATAAACGTTTTTAATCCGTATGCGACACTAAAACTATTCACTAATAACTATTCACTATTAACTATTTAATATGTCTTTAAAAATTGCGATTGGAAGTGATCATCACGGAATTTTGGTACGTACGAAAATCACGGAGTTTCTTCATCAGTTAGGGCATACTGTTTTGGAATTTGGTCCTTTGCTGGAGGAAAAACAACCGGTTGATTATCCTGATATTGCGTCGGAGGTTGCGCAACGGATAAGTCGTCAGGAGGTTGATCGCGGAATTTTGATTTGCGGAACCGGTATTGGGATGTGTATCACGGCAAACAAATTTGTTGGCGTTCGTGCTGCTCCCATTATTGACGAACTGGCAGCCGAACTGAGCCGCCGCCACAACGATTTGAATGTTCTGTGTCTTTCCGGCGACATGCTCGACGAAGGCACGATTCACCGAATTATCGAAATTTGGCTCACTTCTCCCTTCGACGGCGGACGCCACGAAAAACGTATCGAAAAAATCGAAAAAATCGAAAAACAACTCGGTATGTGTTAAGGGAATCTCTAAAAATACATTTTTAACCTCTGAGTTCACAGAGAACTCAGAGAGGATTTTTTTGAGAATACGAAACAGACGAAATTTTTGTTTTGACTCTTTCGTGTTGTTCGTGTTCTAAAAAAATCTCCGCTGATATACTTTGGGTAGTCATAACTATTATGTTCAAATTTGCACAACAATTAATTTTTTGTTGAATCGTAATATATTAGTGGTAATCTATCAGTGGAATTTTTTTAGATAAACAAAGTAGCCCTGAAAGGGCGATGGAATAGTGGATAGTGGAGAGTTGATAGTGGATAGTTCGCAAGCGGATTATTACCAAAACGGTAATACTTCCGCTTGCGACACTATCAACTATCCACTCTCAACTATCAACTCACCACTGTCCTTTCAGGACGAAGAGGAAGAGAAAAAAATAATAAAATAATTCCACTGATATATTACAAATATTGTAAGAGCCTTAAAAATTTACGGCAGACTAATAGTATTTCCATCATCAACGTAGGAAAGCCCGACCAAAAACGGAAAGGGCGGAGTTGTAACAGAAATTGCCCGAACACTTCCATCACCTAGCACGAACAAACAGGCATCAGGATGGTAACTACCGAAATTATAAGCCTGCATGGGTTGATTATTTCCGGTTGTGTTGGGAATATCGTCCATTGCTCGTTTGAGTGGATATTCATCCGCTCCTCCCTTGAGCATTCCCGAAACAGTAAAATTACCGTTTTTTGTAAAAGATCGTCCCCATGCGGCAGTTCCGTAACCGGGACCGGAATTAAGGTAACTACAATCTCCGGTATAATGATAATTTGTTCCGGTATCAAGGTTACACCGATCTTTTGTACTTGGCGGAAGATGTTTTTCGCCGAAGAGTAATTGATTGCTCGTTCCGTCACCCCAACGAGACATTGTATCGCGCGGATACCAATTGGCAATCATCGTGTTTGTTAAAGCAACCGTCGATGAGGAATCCTGAAATCTGTTAGGTACACGAAAAGCCCCTTTCATTGCATTTATTTGTGCATCCGGTTCAAAAGCACTAGCAGTACCTGTGTGGTTCCAAAATTGTGTATCGTAAATGTTTCGATCCATCAATAATACAGCCGAATAGTCCGTAACAGGACCTGGTAAGGCTTGACTCGTGGTATTGACACTTTCGGTTGTAACTAATGGACCACTACCTCGTCGCGAAGGACAACGGTAAATCGGAACAGACCCAAAACCTGCACGACCGGCATCATCCAGGCTTGTCCACCATGTTTGATTGTAAATCTCGCCGAAACCTCTTGTTGCGATAACGTCGTACAAATTTTGTTGTTCGATGTACGGGTACAACAGAGGCAGAATAGAAATACGTCCATTTCCCAATGTACATGGAGGTAAACCATTCCTTGTATCATGGAAGTTGTGAACCGCAATTCCCATCTGTTTCAAGTGGTTAGAACACTGCATTCGTCTTGCAGCCTCGCGAGCTGCTTGGACAGCCGGTAACAGTAATGCAATTAACACACCGATAATCGCAATCACTACAAGTAATTCGACTAACGTAAATCCGCGAAAAAATCTGATTTTCATCTTAATTCTCCTTAAAATAAAGATGTATTGAAAATTTAAACA
>JAITBS010000488.1 GCA_031283515.1 Planctomycetaceae bacterium | reverse complement strand
CTGGTTTTTACCGATTGTCAACTGGTTTTTGTCAATTGCCAGCCGGTTTTTACCGATTGTCAACCAGTTTGTGTCGCCTGCCGACCGGTTTGTGTTCTCTGCCGACCGGTTTGTGTTCTCTGCCGACCAGTTTGTGTCGGCTGCCGACCAGTTTGTGTCGCCTGCCAACTGGTTTTTAACAATTGCCAACTGGTTTTAGGCAATTGCCAACTGGTTTTAGACAATTGCCAACTGGTTTTTAACAATTGCCAACTGGTTTTAGGCAATTGTCAACTGGTTTTAGGCAATTGTCAACTGGTTTTTGGTAATTGCCAACTGGTTTTAGACAATTGTCAACTGGTTTTAGGCAATTGTCAACTGGTTTTAGGCAATTGTCAACTGGTTTTAGACAATTGTCAACTGGTTTTAGGCAATTGTCAACTGGTTTTAGACAATTGCCAACTGGTTTTTAGTAATTGTCAACTGGTTTTAGACAATTGCCAACTGGTTTTAGACAATTGTCAACTGGTTTTTGTCAATTGTCAACTGGTTTTAGACAATTGTCAACTGGTTTTAGACAATTGTCAACTGGTTTTTGGTAATTGTCAACTGGTTTTAGGCAATTGTCAACTGGTTTTAGACAATTGCCAACTGGTTTTAGACAATTGTCAACTGGTTTTTGGTAATTGCCAACTGGTTTTAGGCAATTGTCAACTGGTTTTTATCAATTGCCAACTGGTTTTAGACAATTGTCAACTGGTTTTAGACAATTGTCAACTGGTTTTAGACAATTGCCAACTGGTTTTTGGTAATTGCCAACTGGTTTTAGATAATTGTCAACTGGTTTTTAGTAATTGCCAACTGGTTTTTGACAATTGTCAACTGGTTTTTAGTAATTGCCAATTGACAATTCTATCGCAACCGCCATCAAAAAGACGAAAATCCTTTGAATTTTCCCCAAATACCCTCAATTTAACCCAAATTTGAATCATTCAGGACTTTTCAAAAAAAAATCAGGAGCAGTTCTTGCAAGACGACTGGAAATATTGGATAATCTGTGAAGTTTTATTAACATGCGAAACGATTGGTAACAGGGATAACCTGACCATACGACAGTGACGCAATTAAAAATCACACACTAATAAAAGGAACAACGACAATGGCAAACGAAAAAAGATACATGCCGCGTAAAGATGTCGAGTTTATTGCTTGGGCGAAAACGATTTATCGGGATTGTGAAACGAACGCTGTGATTTGGGGAATTGATTCGGAACAACTGGCTCAGTTTGCTGATCTTGTGGAACTTGCGGACAAGGCGTTTCAGACCAATTCCAATCGGGAACAACGGAATAAAGCATCGGTTTACGCCAAAAATGCGGCGTATGGGAATCTTAAACGGTTTCTCCAGACGTTTATCAACATATTGGAGGGGAATTTGAAGATTCCTGATGCGGCGATCACTTCAATGGGTTTGCGACCGCGTCACAGGACTGCATATCAACCGATTCCGGTACCGACGGACACGCCGGTAATTACGGTGATAGTCGGACAACACAATGAAATCGCCGTGTACGCCTCGACCCTGCAACACGGACACCCCGCCGAATTTCTCAAAAATGAAAAATATGCTGGTTTTCTCCTCAAATACCGATTCGAAGATGCCCCCCAATGGCAATTTGTTATTTCAACCCGTTTACATTACACACTCCTTTTCAATGACAGTGATAAAGGAAAATATCTCCTCCTTCAAGGTGCCTGGCTCAACCCAAGAATGCAAAACGGTCCTTGGAGTGAAGAAGTTCGTGAATTGATTAATTAGCAGTGAATTGTTATGAGTGGAGAGTGAATCGTTTTATCCGATCACAACTAGCAACCATTCTACTGTTTTTCTAAATGTTCGACAAAATAACAAAATATGTAATCTATCAGTGGAATTATTATTTTTTCTTCTTCACCTCGAAGGAGTGCAAATCGAAAAACAAAAATTCCGCCGATAGATTACGAAATTTTGAAAAAACGAAAAACGGTCATTTTTATAACTTCTGAAAATAAAAAAAATTATAAAATATCGACAATCGGCACGGAATGAGATTGCTCCCTTCGCAAGGTAATGTATTGTTGCCCAATATACCTAAATCAACAACAACACCGTAAACATTAGGTATAAAAAACGGGTTTATTTGAAAGTGATTATTAAAAAGATATTAAAAATTCCGTTTTTTAGCAAAGTTTACCGAACAAGATACCGATCTCCATATAGTAAGGCGGGAGCCTTAACACAAATCAAAAGTTGTTTTCCCGGGGGGGATGGGTCCGGTGCGATGAATTTCTTTCATTAGTCGCCCGGACTTTTTGTTTTTATTGGCAAGTTGTCCCTTGTTCCGCTTGCGGTTGTCCTTTCCTACCCTTACAGAACTAATGCTCCATAAACAACGTAAAAACTCAAAAAATAGGCGATATTGTACCGAAATATTGCGTTGCCGTTAGGCAACTTTGAATCAGATTCACGACGGTAATTGATATTTCATTCCGTTTTGGTGCGGCGTTTTGAAAAACTTGCCAACCTCTTGATAATATCCCTTTTTTATGTTATCAATACGGTTCCAATAAAAATTCTGCTGAAATATCACAAAAAATCAATATATTACGAGTATTTTATTTTCGCACCGTCCCCAAAAGTATGATGGAATTTTCGAAACTTGCTCAATCTGTTTTGGAATTAGACCGCTTGCTTGATCAATTACGAATATTGGCGGAGTCCTGCGGAGTTCCGTCGCCGGAACATGAGAATTGGTATGCTCTGCTCAAACGTAAACTCATTCCACAACTTTCCGAAAAAGAGTTTTTGATTGTTGCCGTAACAGGCGGTACAAACACAGGGAAATCTTTGATTTTTAATCATCTTGTTGGTGAGTCGTTTAGTGCGGTGGATCATCGTGCTTCGGGAACCAAGCATCCGGTTTGTCTGGTTCCGAAAAGAACCGGAACAACTTCATTCGAACCAATTCTTGCACGTCATTTTGAATTATTTCGGCTTGTTTCTTGGTCGAATGCGGAACAACCTTTGTCTGTTACGGATGTTCATCATCTTTTTTGGTGTGAAGGTCAAAATGTTCCTGACCGGTTATTGTTGCTGGACACACCGGATGTTGATTCCGACCATGAAATCAATTGGGAACGCGCCAGAGCAGTACGGCACGCCGCTGATGTTCTGATTGCCGTTTTAACAGAACAAAAGTACAATGACGCTGCGGTAAGAAAATTTTTCCGCGAAGCCGCCAAAGCAGATAAACCAATGATCGTGTTGTTCAACATGTTTGACCTGAACAGCGATACTCAACATCTTCCGCGTTGGCTGGAACAATTCTGCGAAGAAACCGGCACAAAACCGCTCACTGTTCTTGTTGCACCCTACAACAAAGAACAAGCCGAACTGTTGAAATTACCGTTTTATGAATTACAGGAAGATGGGAATTTCGGTGAACCTGTTAATTTGGAAAAAACATTGACGGAATTGCATTTCGACGCCATTAAATCACAAACATTGCTTGGAGCGTTGAAAATACTGGATGATCCGTCAACTGGCGTCCGGTCTTATCTTGATACGGTACAAAAATCGTCGGCGCGGTTTGCTGAAGCGTTGAATATTCTTGAAAATGCAAGCGAAACTGAAGTGAATTGGCCCGGATTGCCGACAACGATACTTGCAGAAGAGATTCGGATTTGGTGGAATTCCGGTAGAGCCGGTTGGTCACAGAATGTCAATTATGTTTACCGTACTGTCGGTAACAAAATTTTACAACCTGTTCGTAAGGTTACGGGTTATATTTCGTCGCGTTATTTTGGAGTGAAACATGATTCGCTTAACTCGCTGACGGAATTTTACAACAGAGAACATCAAACAGTCGTCGAATTTATCAGCCGAATTATTGCGCAGCTTGAAAAAATTTCAGAGACAGATAATCCGGTGTTACGTCGGGAGATTTTGGAACTCATTGGCGGTGAACACCGTGCGGCGTTGTTTAATCGTGCTCACACCGTGCTTGCATCGTTGGAACCGGTGGACAGTGAATTTCGCGAAACGCTCCAGAAGCGTTTAACGGAATGGTCACAAAAAAATCCGAAAATTGTTAGTTGGATTCGTTCACTGGACTATGTTGCAACAGCGGTAAGACCCATGATTACCGTAACTTTTGCAATGAGCGGTTTTGCGTTGGGGGCGCACGTGGTTAGTCAGATGATTGGCGAGATGGCGATTGCTGGGGGAGTTACCGCCGGCGGCGAGGCGATTCTTTATGCCGGTTCCGAGAACGCACAACATAGTATTGCACAACTGTTTCAAAAAATTCAGGAAGATTATGTTCTTGCCCGTTCTAAACGTTTTTACGCGGAGTTCCACAAAGAACTTTGGCGTGATGTGCTTGATCGTTTCCGAATTGGAGCCGGAGTTGCCGAATCCGAAATCTTTCGGCAATGCCAAAATTGGACGGTTCCTGAATCCGTTTCGTAAGTAATCGGTGATCGGTGATCGGTTTTTGTATTACTCTTGTAAGCACCGATGATGTATTACGACGCAATTGAAAAACAAAACGGCAGAATAATTCAAAACGGCTAAATTCAAAGTTCGTTTGTAACTATGTTAAGCCCATTTTACATTTACACAAGAACTAAGTAAACTTTTACAATAAAGGTTGTATTCTTCTTTTGATTTTATGGGAACATTGGGTGTTTTCTTACCCTGTAGGTGTACAAAACATTTGCAATTGATATAATCATTTGTTGAACTATTAATCAATTGAGGTTGAACAATTTGATAATTTGAAAGGACGCCGATTTATGACCGCAGAAGTTGATAATATTATTTACATTAATCCTGTTATTGCCGGACTTGAAGAGGCGTTTAACGTTCAATTGAATTGTAAAATTGAACGAACCGGGCTTGGTTTGATGGAGAATAATCAAGCGCTTTATCCGGTGAGTGGTATTATTGGCATTAGCGGTAAGGGAGTTGGGACGGTGGTGCTTTCCATGTCGGAAAGTGTTGCCATCAAAGCGGCTGCGACAATGTTAATGGATTCGGATATTGCTGAGGTGAACGATGAAGTGATGGATGCGGTGGGTGAAATTACCAATATTGTTTGTGGCGGTGCCAAAGCAAAACTGGCACAATTTCAACTTTCCATGAGTTTACCGAATGTATTATGTGGAGCGAATTGTCGGTTACATTTTCCGCAAAATTCGCATCCGATTTTTATTCCGTTCAAATGTATTTGGGGTTCGCTTGCTCTTCAAATTGGTTTTGTATTTCCGGGCGGAGCAACAAAGTAAGAACAAACGGTTTTGGGTGATTTCCCACTATATTTTCCCGTTTCCAACACCGACACAATCAATTTGCCTGTGGAACTTTTTACATTCATTTGACTTGATAAATAAAAAATTTAATGAAATAAATAAAAATTAGACATTCTCAAGAAAATAATCTTGACAAGTTAATTTTCTTTTGGGAACTTCTAAAAAAACATCTTATTTTTAGTTGAAATTATGTTATGCTATTTTCGTTGTTTAGTCTTCTGAATTTTTTATTTTTAGTTCAATTCTATGCCGCACTTTCGTTTAACAAAAAAAGAACTACAACAATACGCAAAACGACTCAAACGCACTAAAAATATCGAACCGCGGCACCTGAAAATAAAACCAGAATAACGGAACCTTCTTTTAGACCATAAGCCTTAGTCCGCAGATTTTGCAGATTAGTCCGCAGATTAACACAGATTAGTCCGCAGATTTTGTAGATTAGTCCGCAGATTTCGCAGATGGTCGCAGAAAAATCATCGGCGTTAATCTGCGTCATCTGCGGACTGTTTTTTTTCTGTTTACCAACTGGTTTTGGTTCTCTGCCAACTGTAAACAAATTCAAAAAAATTCCACTGATAGATTACTTATGTTTTAGTCTCCCTGTTCCCTGTTGTTTGTTCTTGCTTTATAATCTTTGCTTTGCGAGTGTTAACCGATGTCACATCAAGCGGTAAACTCCTCCTATCGGTAATACCCCAGATTAATATTATTTTCATTTCGTCCACTCACTCTCATGAACTCTGAAAAGCCTCAATCGCTTTGGAATAAAGGATTTATCGCTCTACTCATTACACAATTTACCGTCGCCTTCAACGATAATGCCTTTCGATGGTTGCTCGTTCCTATCGGAAAAGAATACGCCAATGGTGATTTGATTCGATTTCTTGGCGGTGCATTTTTGATTCTTCCGTTTTTGATCTGGACATCAATTGCCGGTTATGTAACCGACCGGTTCAGCCGCCGGAACGCAATGATCTGGTGCAAGTTAGTTGAAATGTTGCTTCTCGCCGCCGCAATCGGTGTGATTTGTCTCGGTCCCACCGCCGCCGAAGCAGCCCAGTCCGGAAACGGAATGCCCATCAAAGTTGTTATTCTACTCGGTATTATGTTTCTACTCGGTTCCCAATCCGCATTTTTCAGTCCGTCAAAATATGGAACCATTCCCGATCTCGTTCCAGAAACAAGTATCTCAGCCGCCAACGGTGTCGTTTCTATGTTCACAATGCTTGCCTGCGTTTCCGGTCAGATTCTCGGCGGTTACATTTTTTTCTGGACTACCATTTACGAAAATAATCTCCCAACCGGTATTCCCGGCGGTGAACATGTTTGGATTACCGCTTTTGTTCTTCTCGGTGCAGCCGCTCTCGGACTTCTTGCCAGTTTTTTCATTCCTAAAATGAACGCAGTTGCTCCCGATACAAAATTTCCACTCAATCCGTTTGCACAAACCGGACGCGATCTCGCCATATTGTTTTCACATCACAAATTGTTTCTGATTTCGATTGCCAGTGCGTTTTTCTGGGGACTTGCTGCTCTTGCCCAAAATAATATCGATAAATTCGCCACCGAATTTCTCATGGTTCAGCAACAACATGTTACCATTCTTGCGGCTGTGTTGACAATTGGTATTGGTATTGGCGCAGTACTTTGCGGTTGGGTTTCCGGTAAACGGATCGAACTCGGACTCGTTCCGATTGGTGCATTCGGAATGGGTTTTTTCATTTTGATTCTCGGATTCACTCCAGGTTACGCCGCCGAAGTTAAAGCCGGTTTCGGTACTCCTTTGGCATTGCCTTATCTCTTCGCCGCCGTTTTGATGTTGATGACCGGTCTTTGGGCAGGCTTGTACGATATTCCACTCGCCGCTTATATTCAGGAAAAAAGTCCGCCAACTCAACGCGGACGTATGATCGCCGCTTATAATTTTATGACCTTTTCCGCAATGTTCCTGTTTATCGGATTGGGACTTGCCGGAGCCAAATGTTTCGCAACATTTTTCAATCATCCAAGTTTGATTATTTGGATCGTAACCGGTTTATTAACAATTGCCGTTAGTATTGCTTTAGCGTATTGGTTCAATGGTTCGTTCATTATTTTCTCAATACGTATTTTGCTTCACGTTATTTATCGTCCCAAATTTATTGGTCTTGAAAATATTCCTAAAGAAGGCGGTGCGTTGTTGGTTTCGAATCATGTTAGTTTGTTGGACGGACTTATTTTATATGCTGCTTGTCCGCGAAACACCCGATTTCTCGCATTTGAACCAATGGTTCCGAAATTTTTTGAAGGCTGTGTTCGTGAAACCGGATTAATTAAACTTCTCCCCGGTCATCCCAAACGTATTGTTCAGGCGTTGAAAGTTGCCCGTGAAGCGTTGAAAAACGGTGAAATTGTGGGAATTTTTGCCGAAGGCGGAATTACACGAAACGGTCAGATGAAAGGATTCGAACCCGGTTTCATGTCTATTTTGAAGGGAATGGAAACTATTCCGGTGATTCCGTGTCATATTGGCGGTCTTCATGAAAGTATGTTCGGTTACAGATACGGAGATAAAAAAATCACCTTTTGTCCGCGGCGTTTACTCAATGATGTGATTATTGCGTTTGGCAAACCGATTTATCATCCTCAATATCCGCAACAGGTTCAACTGGCGGTTCAGGAACTTGGAGTGGACACTTATCAGGAACACAACAAAAAATTGTTACCGATTCCGGTGCGGACACTTATTCAAACTTGCCGTCAGCGCGGTCGGAAACTGATGTTTGCGGATTCGACCGGTATTCGGTTTAGCGGTTACAAATTTCTGGCGGCGGCGTTAATTTCGCGGCGGTTGTTGAAAAAATATGTTCTTGGTTCACGTGAAGAGGAACGCCATGTTGGGGTATTGGCACCGATGTCGGTTGGCGGTTGTATTTTGAATTCGGCATTGGCGTTGGATCGTCGTGTTCCGGTTGATTTGAATTTTACGTTTGGGATTGAAGGAATCAATTATTGTATCAGGCAAGCCGGTATCAAACACGTTTTGACGAGCCGGAAAGTTATTGAACGGTATCCCGACTTAAAACTGGATGCTAAAATCATTTGTTCGGAAGACCTCATTCCCAAAGTTTCTTTTTGGACGAAAATTGATTGTCTTGGCGATGCGACAATTTTACCGCGTTGGATTCTTGAACGAGTTCTTGGTCTTCACCGAAAGGGCATCAACCATGAACTGGCGACCTTGATTTACACATCCGGTTCAACGGGTCGTCCCAAAGGCGTGATGCTGACGAACAATAATCTTGCGGAAGTGGGTCGAGGATTTACCGGAGCGTTACACTTAAACAGCAAGGACACAATTCTTGGATTCCTACCGTTTTTTCACGCATTTGGTTTTATGGGTAATTTTTGGTTACCGATATTTTGTGGCGGAGCGGGGGTTTTCCATTTTAGTCCGTTGGAGCCGAAAAAGATTGGGGAGATGGCGCGAAAGTATCCGGTAACATTTCTTGCTTCGACGCCGACATTTTTACGTAATTTTTTACGTCGATGTCCTAAAGAGGATTTTGAACATGTTCATACGGTGATGTGTGGTGCGGAAAAGTTGCCGATAGATTTGATTGACGCATGGGAAAAAAAGTATGGAGTTCGTCCGAGTGAGGGGTTTGGTGCAACGGAATTATCGCCGTTACCGACAACGAATGTTCCTGAATGCCGTGTGTTTGATCGGTTCCATACTTACCGGAAAGACGGTTCGATTGGTCGGGCGATTATTAATGTTGTGATTAAGGTGATTGATTGGGAAACTGGAGCGGATTTACCGCCGAATGAAACTGGGGTGATTGTTGTCAAGGGACCGATTGTCATGAAGGGATATTACACACAACCGGAATTAACGGCGGAGGTTCTTAAAGACGGTTGGTATATTACGGGTGATGTTGGTAAGATGGACGAAGACGGTTTCCTTTGGATTACAGGACGCCAGACACGTATTTCCAAAATTGCCGGTGAAATGATTCCGCATATCCTGATTGAAGAAGAAATTCAAAAAATTGTTACCCAAACATTCGGTGAACCGGAACGAATGGATGATTCTGTTGAGCCGTTTATTGCTGTTACGGCGTTACCGCATCCGACGCGGGGTGAACAGATTATTGTGTTACACAAGGAATTGCCGTTAACTTCGCAAGAGGTTATCGAACAAATGATTACGAACGGATTGCCGCATCTTTGGATTCCACATCTTGATGGTTTTTTGAAAGTTGATTCGATTCCGGTGTTGGGAACCGGCAAACTTGATCTGGCGGCTATCAAACAAAAAGCCTCTGAAATACATGGTCTCGGCAATGAACATGAATAACGCTTAACTATTAGAGAACGCAGAAAAATTGCTCACAGATTTTCTCTGGATTTTTCTACGTTTATCTCCGAAAATCTGTGAACAACTAAAACATCGTACCTATTCCGTAGGTGCGATGTTTCGCCGAAACGTTTTCACCGGTTGATTGGTAATTGATTCCAATTGGTTTTGTGTTTTCCATTACCGTCCGTCAACAGGGACAAGTCGGCTAGTGCCGACTTATATTACAATAAATTTCTGTCTGTTTTTCCAAAAATCAGAAAAAATAGTAAAATTATCATTTTCGTAGTAAGGGGTAATAAAGTTGTTTAGAAATTGTATTTCACATATA
>JAITBS010000409.1 GCA_031283515.1 Planctomycetaceae bacterium | reverse complement strand
CGTTTTCGTTATCGACATCCCATCCTAGTGCTTTAAAAAACGGATCGATAAAATCGCGGCGGGTTGAAGTTTCGTTGTATTCAGATTTTTTGTAACTGTCAAATTGTTCGTCGAAACGTTCAACCAATTTTGCAATTTTCTGATACGCCGATTTTTTAGTCATTCGAGAAGTTGTCATTTTAAAATTCGGAATTTGGAATTCGGAATTGTTTTTTAACGCGGACTATTGGGAATGGGTACGGCTCCATTCATCGGCACCAAGCCGTTCAGCGGAATAACCGGGTCCCAGTTCGGTCAGTTCCCGAATTCGAATAATTTTTGCCGGTTTGCCCGAAGCCGAAGCGTCAAGCCAAACCTCAAGACGAATCACCGGAGATTGCTCGTCAAAACGACCAACAATATTCGCCTTGAACACCGCACCTTGCGTACAAAAATAAGGTTCCAACTTTTTCATCAGTTCCAAATCCGTGACAATACCGTGTGTGTAGGGCCAAAAAGGATAATTCATTTCAAGTTGATCAATCAATACCGGATCACAAATTCGTTCCGCTAAAATTCCTTCAATAATTTCGGTTGTTTGTATGTTAGAAAACGAAGTCGATGTTCCTACTCCCATTGATGCCGCAAGTTGACTGGCCGCGTCCAGTTCCGAACCTAAAAGCGTTGCGGAATCAGTGAGCGTGTCCTCTTGCGCGGTGAGAAGTTCCAGAACAGTTCGCGGTGCTTGATTGATGTTGATTCGCCCGATAACTGGTTGATCACTAATCATTAAATTATCGTACAACATCGGAAGGTATTCATTCATCTCGTCAGGATCATCCGAAAACGGAGACGCAACTGTCGGCGAATTAGCAAGAGAAGATTGGATATTAGATTGCGAACCGGATGATTGGACACCGGATGGTTGTGAACCGGACGGTTGCGAATTGGATGATTGCGAATTGGACGAAGCAACCAGATCAAGAAAAGAGTTGATTTTTCTACCGCTTTCGCCCGAAGAAGTGTTGCCGGTTCCGCCGGCATTTCCCGTAACTCCCGCAAGAATACCGGTTAATCCGCTATTGCCGCCGGTATTGGAAGCACTGTCCGCTGATTGTTGCCGATAAGAAATGATATAATCAACCCACGTTTGATTTTCGAAACGTTCTTCGAGCAGTGTTCGTAATTCTTCGAGATCATCCATATTTACATTGATTTTATCAAGTCCGTCTGGAGTTACCATTGATTCGCGGCTGTCGAGTGTCAGAATCAATACAAGACCAAGATTCAACGAACCATCCGAGACTCCCAACTCGTCCAGTGTTGATTCTTCCGGTTCGCCGTAATCGACAATATTGTTACGATTCCAGTCAATACCGTATAAAAGTTTCGGCGTCATACCTTTGACCAGCAACAGTTCATCCAAAGAATCGGGAATAGCGTTTCGGGCGTAGTATGGCGGATCAAGTTCTGCGTAATAATCGTTTTCCGCTCCAAATTCACGGGGTTCATCGTCTTCGTCCAACCAGTCAAGAATTGCATCGGCGATTTCTTCCGTCATACCAGGCAATCGCATTAACATTGTCTGTCCGTAACCAGGTTGCTGAACTTCCATTTGTAACACCCAACGAAGATTGATTTTACAGGATTCATCCTCAAGACCGTAACGAATTTCTTCACCAGTCAGAATATCGCTGTCGGAAAGCAACGGAGCCAAAACAGAAAACCGACCAACATCACGTAAATCAACTTCGTTTTGTAAATTGGTTTGTGTTCCGGCGTACTGACCGGTCATTGCAATTGTTCCGTCGGTAACAAGATGACCGCAAAATTCCGCCGGATTATCGTACAAACCGCCAAGATCAAGAATAACCGTTTGTTCCTTCATCAGAAGAATCCGTAAATACTCAACTCCCGATTCCGCTAAAAGACGGGCTTGTTTTTGCCGGAGCGATTGATCCGTACCACGCCGTTCTGCCTTCATAAACTTAGAAAACGCAAGAACAGAAAGCGTTAAAAGTACAATAACAACCAAAACAAGAACCAAAATAACACCGCGCCGTTGACGGGAATCAAAATCTGTTTTCATCATGGATTTACAAACCACACTGTAACCTAAATGTACTTGACCAAAATTAAATACCGACAAATACTTTATTGGTAATATATCAGTGGACTATTTTGTTTTTCGATTTTCACCCCGACAGGGGCAGTGGCAAGTTGATAGTTGAGAGTGGATAGTTGATAGTGCCGCAAGCGGAAGTATTACCGTTTTGGTATTACTCCGCTTGCGAACTATCCACTATCAACTCTCAACTATCAACTACTCGCTTGACCTACGGTTATGAAAATACCACCCCTTCGGGGTGAAGAATCAAAATAATAATTCCGCTGATATATTACCTTTATTTTTATTACTATTACCGTTTCAATTCTATTATTTCAGTCTTGACCATCTGGCTTCTTTTTCCGTGAAGGCTTTGTTCCGTTGATCGATAAAATTGAACACGGTTGTTCCCAATTTTGCTTCATTGCTGGTAAAGAGTTCGGTGATGGTCATTTCGACTTTTGATTCATTTTTGTCTGTTTTCACTGTTTTGGTTGTCGGATAATTAACAATTTCGAAATTTGCCTCTAATTTTTCATCTTCGTTCTTTTCGAGCAAGGCGTTACGGATTTTTTCGGCAATTCCCTGACCGAGTGTATCGTTATTCGGCACTGCAAAAAGAGCCGCAAGATGAGTCCGCATCAATTTATTGGTCGAAAATGCTTTGGACATGTCAAATCTTGAATCGAGTTCGGTGGGGGCAATCATCACAAGCGTTTTGGCGAATCGGGCGGAATCTCTGTCTTTCCAGTCTTGCACTGCCCAGTAAGCCGCCAATGCCGCACCGCGCCCAACTCCCACAACTACCAAACGATTTAGATTGACCATTCCTTCCGCGTGAACCCGTTCCAAAACACCACGTAAAAGCAACAAATCAAATTTTGCCATTTTGGCGTAGTCATCCGGTTGAAATTCGTCCGCAAGATATTCAACTTCTTTTTTAGAAGCAGGTGCTTTCATTACTTGTATGGGAACAAGTTTTGGTTTTTGACCTCGTCCGCCGCCGCCGGAGTTTTGCTGTTTGGTAACAACTTGCGTTTCGAATTGCGGCGGGATAATCTCGGTACGTTTAATACTTTTACCATGACCGCGAAGATCGGCAGTGAGAACGGCGTAACCGTTATTTACCAAAAGATCGATGAGCGGGTTAAAATCTTTTCGGGTTCCTTTGTCGCCGTGTAACAAGAGTACCGGAGTTGTTTCTTTGTCGGCATTCCCGTAATAATAGGTTGCAGAGAGCCGAACCAGATCTTGAGTTAAAAAATGATCGCCTTCTAATTCCTGAGTTTGACCTTTTTTGGGCGATTCTTTTTTTGGTTTTTCTTTAACGGCGGGTAGTTCCTCTGATTTTTCGGCGTCCTGCCCCACAAGCGGTGTTGTCAGGCAAAAGAAGACCAACAACAAAATCGGAAATAATACAACAGCAATTGGTTTACAGGATTGGGCAAACATAAACGGCTCCTTAAATTGAAAAAGAAACGGAAAAAATAAACAGTTGATTATTCTATCGAGAACCTTATTCCATTTCAAGAGTGTGAATTGAGTAGCGGAGAGTTAGTAGTGAATAGTTTTCGTATGCGGATTATTGCCGAAACGGTATTATTCCGTAAAACGATGCGAATACGTCCGCAGAGGACACTGTTAAACGCGGAAAGAAATCAGTGTTATTTTACGGAAAATACCGCAACAATTTAGCGGTTTGAACGTTTTGTTGAAATTGATAATTGTTATTTAATTGTGTGGGACGATTACAATTTTTTTATGTTTAAGTTGATTGGTAATTCGATTTCAAATCTTGCACCTCCGAGTTGAGAATCCGTAATACGAATATCACCGCCGTGTTCCAGAATAATTTTGCGGGCAACAGAAAGCCCCAATCCGGTACCTTGTCCCTTCTTTTGAGAATAAAACGCATGAAATAATTCTTGACGTTGCGACTCGGGAATTCCGAAACCGTTATCGTCAACACTTATCAATACGATTGATTGTTCGGGACAATAATCAATCTGAATCAAAAGTAAACCCGATTGCCGTTTTTCACCGGAATCGTCTGATATTTCATTGTGTGTATTTGTACTTTTATTGGTTTCCGAACTGTTTGGTTTGTCATGATCATTTTTTGTTTCTACTGCGTCAATACCGTTGGTAATAAGATTCGTAACAGCACGATGAATTTGTTCGGCATCGAAGAAAAATTTCGGAATAACTGTTTCTGTTTTAAACATCATTTCGACATTCTTTTCTCCGGCACGGAATTGTAATAACCCAATGACATCCGCTACCGTTCCAACAATATCACCAAACTTATAATCGGGTTCACGTTCTTTGCTGAGCGTCAGTACATCCAAAATCAGTTGTGAAATTCGTTTTTGATTTTTTTCGACAATTTTCCAACCTTGATGAATCATGTTTTCATTACGGTTGTTCATTCCGGTTCGGATAAGATAGGAACCGCCGTCAATTCCTTGTAAAATGTTTTTGATATGATGTGAAAGCGTTGAAACTGTTCGTCCTACAACTGCAAGATGTTCTGCCTGAACCGTTTGTTGATACAACCGTGTATTTTCAATTGCCAATGCGGTTTGATGAGCAACAACAATCATTAAATGCAGATGATCTGATGTCAAGTATTGGGTGTTAAGAGTATTTGTTGCAGCCAAACGCGGCAGCGTGTCAATGTAGATGATCCCGACAAACCCGTAACGTCCTGACATAGGAACACAAAGTATTTCACGAATCATTTGATCATCGCAACTAATTTGAGGACTGCTATTTTCCGTACATCTTTCGGTAGTCAGAATCCCTTCCTGCCGGTTCATCACATACTCAATCACTGACCGGTTCAGAAGCAATGGTAATGATGATTGTTCCGGTTCTTTATTGTCGGAACAAGAGTGAAGCGTGTGAGGGATTAATTGCTGTAATTCAGAATCGTAAAGCAAAATACAACTTTGATTAATTGTAATCCATTGGGTGATTTGTTCCAATATTTGTTGTAAAAGAGTTTCGATTTCCAATGTTTGGCTTGTTAGCGACAAAGTACGATACAAGATGTCCAAGTGTGCGGAGATTACCGGCAAACCGCGGGGTTTCGTACAAGATATTGCCGGATAACATTCTGCGGAAATGTCATCTGAAATACCAGACTTTGCTGATAAAGAAGGTATTTCGTCTGTTTTCGTTTGATCAAGTGCTCTAATTGTTTTAATCGTTCCTATTGACATTGAAATAGTCCGCAGATTACGCAGATTTTCGTAGATTTTTTGTATTTATTCTGTTGTTTTTTTAATTTTTCTTCTTCACCTTGAAGGAGTGACGGGCGAAAAACAAGAATCTCACAAAATAAGTACTGATTTTGATTTGCCTCATTGAACGAGAAGAAAATCAATTACTTTACAAACACGACACTCTTGTCTGTTTATTTTAACAAGGGAATAGGAATCCGGCTAGGTTTATTCTATTCCGAAAAAAAATTGAGAGCTGGACTTGTATTTATCCGACTATTTATTATAATGACTTAACAATTTAGGAGAGGTGGCAGAGTGGTCTATTGCGCGGGTTTGCTAAATCCGTGAATCCCTAGGGGTTCCGCAGGTTCAAATCCTGTCCTCTCCGTTTTAATTTATCTTTTAGGGCGGCATTATTGGGGATTCTGACCTATTGTGTTGCGGCAGGCGTGTTTTCTATTGCCAATATTCTACGGCAAAATTTATAAATTCCGTAATCTATCAGTGGAATTATTATTTTTTATTCTTCACCCCAAAGGGTTGGCATTTTCATAACCGTAGGTCAAGCGAGTAGTTGAGAGTGGATAGTGGAGAGTGGAGAGTTCGCAATGCGGAGTACTACCGTTTTGGTAATATTCCGCTTGCGACACTATCCACTCTCCACTATTAACTATTCACTAACACCGACCTCATTTTCAACCTAATTTTTCCGAACAAAACAACCTCAGTAGCCAATAAGCCGCTCAACACGTCAACCTCATTACCTCATTGTTTATTTTAATGAAGTAATGAGGTTGTTGTTTTATGATCACTTTTGCTACTGAGGTTGTTTTGTTAGGAAAAATTAGGTGAAAATAAGGTCGGTGTTAGTGAATAGTTATGAGTGAATAGTGAATAGTGGAGAGTGGAGAGTTAATAGTGGATAGTGAATAGTGAATAGTTCGCAATGCGGAGTAATATCATTTCGGCAGTAATTCCGCTTGCGACACTATTCACTATTCACTCATAACTATTCACTAAAACCGACCTTATTTTCACCTAATTTTTCCTAACAAAACAACCTCAGTAGCAAAAGTGATCATAAAACAACAACCTCATTACCTCATTAAAATAAACAATGAGGTAATGAGGTTGACGTGTTGGGAGGCTTATTGGCTACTGAGGTTGTTTTGTTCGGAAAATTAGGTGAAAATGAGGTCGGTTTTTAGTTGATAGTGGAGAGTTGATAGTGGAGAGTGGAGAGTGTCGCAAGCGGAGTACTACCGTTTTGGTAAATTAGGACGCTTGCGACACTATTCACTATTCACTCATAACTATTAACTATTCACTATCCACTATTAACTCTCCACTCCCCACTATTCACTATTCACTCATAACTATTCACTAATACCCCCCTATCGGGGCTAATGGGAAAAACAATAATTCCACTGATAGATTACAAATACCACTGAAATATTACAGAAAATCTTAGAAAATTGCCCTTGCATTAAAAAGTAAATTTTGTCATTATATGCAACCGTCTTTAGACAGTATCGTTTTCAAACGGGTTCGCTGTAACCAATTATTTGCCCAATTTATTGAAAAAACAAGGACATGCGACTTTCGTTGCGTACACTTCTTGCATTCGAAGATCATATCTTCGACCAGGAACAACATCAACAACTTGAACGGCTCATCCCCAAACATGATGCCGCCTCAACAATGTTGAACCGAATCCGAAGTACGGTACGCAATCCTCGTCTTGGTGTGCCGGGTTTGGTCGACCAACGGGAAGAACTCGATCCCAATCTCGTCGCCGAATATCTCGACCAACAAATGCCGGAAGATATTCAGGAACGATTTGAAACATATTCCCTGTCTTCCGATAAATATCTCGCAGAAATTGCATCCGTTCATCATATTTTATCAAATGTTCTCGGTGAACCCGCCCGAACCAGCCGTGAATGCCGACAACATTGTTATGATCTTTACCGATTGCCGGTTGTTGCCGAGATGTTCAGCGAAAAACAGGAAAAAGAAAAAACAGAATCAGAATATCCTTTCGGCTCTCGTAAACTCTTGTTTGATGATTACCTGACACCCGCTCACAACTCCAGAACCTCCGAAATAACCGGATTGAAAGAATTTCAAGGAAATCATTCATCATCAGCATCATCAACCGCTTCACACCGACCTGTGAGCAACAAGCCGAATATAGAATTAGAGGTAAATCATCCAATATCTTCCAGTTCAAACCGCCCCGAATTAACTGTATTCCCGCAACATCATGAAACCGAAAACCATTTACCTTCCTTTAACTTTACCCCGTCTTCTCAATTAACATCGGGTGTTGCCGCTCCGCCTCAAACGAATAACTCCGTATTCCAAACCGATAACATTATCTCTCAACCGGTTTCCTTCACAGAACAGAAAAAAATCCAACAACCTTCATGGGCAGGTGTCTTCTGGAATTGGTTAACTGCCGGCAATCCAGAAAAACACAAAACAGAACACAAAACAGAAAATCATAGAGAACAATCCCAAAATAATGCCCATAAAAATATTTCATTATGGACAGTGTTAATGATTTTACTGTTATGTTCTACGGGGTGGCTTGGTTGGAATAAAGTTCAGGAAGAATGGAAAAATGTTCAACAAAAAAAGGAGACCGCTTTCATAAACAATCAGCCGGATGTTACCGTTTCAGCGGTTTCGGATATTTCAGAGCCGTCGAATAAACAAGAAAATACAACAGCAATATCGCCCTTTCCTGTTGTCGGGACACCGGAAGACTCTGCAGCAGTAACAACGTTACAGGAACCGCCCAGAAAATCAATTGAGATTATGCCGCCGACTCCAGTGTTACCGGCGACACCGGCGACACCGGCGACGCAGGCGACACCGGCGACACTGCAACAAGTCCAAGAAAAACCTGCCCAACTCGGCTTGCCTAATACGAATACTAATATTACAAATATCACAACAGAATCACCAAAAGAAACATTTCCACAAGTTCCGGTTGCAAAATCGGCAAACGCCGTGAATGAAGTCGAAGCAAAAACAAGCACGAAAACAGAACCTCAACAACATTCTGAACAACATTCTGATTTAGCAACATCGGTCTTGCCGGTTCCGCCTGCACCGTCAACAACAACGGTTGTCAAATTGAAATCAACAGAGACTCCGTTATCAGAAAAACCGATGCTGTTTGCGCCCAATCCGATGCGTCATTCCTCAACGGTTGTTATTCCGGTTGAGAGTGATAACAGTCATTCTCCTTTGTCTTCTCCGGCGAATTCGCTAACTCAAACGGTTGCGGAACCGGAACAGCCCACTGCCTTAGCAACACCGGTTTCCGTAAAACGAAGAGAAAAACAGGAAATCAGAAACTCTGCCGGAGTTGCCCGAGTAACACCAACCAATTTTGAAACACCGATTCGGTCGAAACCTCTTTTGGTGGCGATGCCGGAACGTCAACCGGAGCAATTTGATGATCAATCGTTAATTGCGTTTCATTCGATTTCAGCACCGCCGAAACGAAGAGATTCCGTATTGCTTTCGCCTGAATTTGTGGAACCGAACCGTCAGGACAACACGGTTTCTGATTTGAAGGAACCACAAAATTCCAATGCTTGGACAACATCGGTTGTCAATCAGATTCCGTTTAAACCAATGGAAAAACAATCATTGGAACGCCCCATAGAACGTTCAATGGAACAACAGATCGGGCGATCTGAATTGGTTCATGGGAACGAATTTACTGATAACCAGCCGAAACCATCGATTGCGTTGGGCAATACGATCCCGATGGAACCTGTACCGGCTGCATCGGCAACAACTCCGACACAACATGTTATTCCTGTTGGTGAAATACGTGAAATGCCGGAGATTCCGCAACCTCAGGTTCTTGGTCGTGTTCTTGCGATAAAGGAGCCGTGTATTGTTTTTTCGGCGTCTACTGCGAGTGATCAGTGGGAGATGAAGAGATTGCCGTTGTCGCTTCACGCCAACCAATATCTTTTGACAACAGCTCCTTTCCGTGCGGTGGTGGAATTGGAGGGCGGTTTTCAAGTGGAAATGGTTGGGGATTCCAAATTTTGCTTGTTGGAACCGGATGAAAACGGAATTGCCGGTATTTTCATTGATTACGGACGTTTGGTGATTCGCCCGATTTTTTCCGAAAACAAAAGTACCACTCAATCGCTTCGTCTTCAAACAGAAAAAATTCAAGGAACTGTTCATTTAAGTGATTCGACAAGCCTTATTTTTGTGGATACATTTGCGGAAATTCTTGAAAATACGCCCAATGAATCGGTTCCTAATCATCATCACCGTAATCTTCTTCCTCAAACACGTCCTATTTTGGGGCTTATACCGGAGACGAACGGAAAAATTTCATGGCAAGTTGGTCAAATATCTCTTGTTGCGACCAGACAAGCCGGAGTTCTGCTTATTCAGGAAAAGCCGGAACTTGGTAATATTCAGGGATTGCCTAACTGGTTGAATCCATTACCGTTGCCGCCGGAAAGCGAACAACTTGCAACTATTTGCCATCGGATTTTTGACAAAACAAATGGTAATTGTGAAACGGCATTGAACTTATTAATTCGGGAGCCGTCAATTGTGGTTCGTTCATTTGGTTATCGTCTTTGGGGTGATCTTGGGCGGTTTGATATTCCATTAACTTTTCTTTCAGAAGCCAAACCTGATGAAGAACCAATTCGGCAAGTTCTTGTTCCGTATTTCCGTGAGGTGATGAAACGAGACGAAGAAACTGTCCAACGTCTTGCGGATGCGATTGAATCTGTTCGGCGTTAATTGAAAATGGGCGGGATTGGAATTGGGGACACTGTCAG
>JAITBS010000408.1 GCA_031283515.1 Planctomycetaceae bacterium | reverse complement strand
AACATTGCCTACCTTTTTCGGTGTTTCAAATAAAAATTCCACTGATATATTACAATGGTTTCTATCATATTTGATGGATTCCCCTTGAAATATCACGGCTTGGCTAGGTAATATCACGGCTCATCCAGATCATATCACGGTTCTTTGACTAAAATGACCGTTTTTAACGCATTTTAGGTTTGGCATGAATCTTGCGTAAAACTATATCGCGGCATGTTGCCGAAAAACACAAAAACATAATCAAATTACAGGAGATTTTACAATGACTATCACAAAAACAATTTCACGGATCATCACAAAAATTACTTTAAACCTTGCTTCAGTTCTTAGAAATATTAAATTAGGTAAAATATTCAAACTGGGGGGGGGGGGGCAATACGGAAAAAGAGGAAAGCATTTACTCTTGTTGAACTTCTTGTCGTTATTGCGATTATTGGGTTGCTAATCGCTTTGTTGCTTCCGGCGGTTCAGGCAGCACGTGAAGCTGCGAGGAGAATGCAATGCTCCAATCAATTGAAGCAACTTGCTTTGTCTCTACACAATTATCACGATACTCATCAGGCGTTTCCAACGGTAAATCCTTTTGTTAATTCAAGCGGTAATGTATTCTCTAACGCCGGAATGCATTACACAATTCTTCCATTTATTGAACAGGTTTCTCTTTACGAACAATGTCAAAATTCGATTCGCATAAACAACGCGCAGAACGATACATTTATGGATAACATCATTAATGGACCCGGTGCAACTTCCAGCCGTGGAATCTGGTGTACTCCGGTTTCCACATTTTTATGCCCTTCTGACCCTAATGGAAAAAATAAAACTGCCGATCAATTCGGACGGTGTAATTATGTTTACTCACACGGTGATTGGCCTGATATCATCAGTGATAATTCCGGCGGTGGAATTGCTGACAAAAACAAAGCAAATCATCGCGGCTTTTTTAAGTTTGAATTAACTAAAACAGGAATTACCTATCGTAATTTTGCTAATATTCAGGATGGTACGAGTAATACAGTTGCCCTATCGGAACATGCTATCGCAACGGAAAATACAAGAAACTTAGCCAAAGCCGCTTCAGTTGCGGATGCAGCGGCAGCCGCAAAGAACATTGCCAACGCAGCTTTAGATACTTCCGGTTCCGCTTATAACCCTTCTGCTTGTTTATTGACAGCGAGCGGAGGTTTTTACAATATGGGTACATCACCTGCTTTGTTTTCCGGTCTTTCTTGGGGTGCTCCGATTCCCTATATCACTGGTTTTGCAACCATTTTACCACCCAATGCTCCCAACTGTATTACCGATGCCAATGAAGCCAATTGGGCTGGACGACGAAATCAACGCTCTGTTCATGCCGCTTCCAGTTACCATGTCAACGGAGTTCTTGCCGCTTTCGGCGATGGTTCTATCCGGTTTGTTACAGAAACTATTGATACCGGCAATTTAAGTGCCAAAGTCCCGCTTCACGGCAGAGAATCTGAATATGGTCTCTGGGGTGCACTTGGAACAATTGCCGGAAGTGAATCGAAAAATATTCCTTAAACTTTTTCTATTGTCTTTTAGAAATCAGTTAATATGTTACGAATTATTACGTTACTTTTATTATTTGTTTTGCTGATCGGGTTGACTGGCTGCAACAAAGAACATCGTCCCGTCGGATTACCCAAATTGATACCGTGTGAAATTACAATTATCAATACTGATGGTACTCCTCTTGTCGGAGCATTTGTCAGACTCCTTGCAACAGAAACACCAATTCCTTGGGCAATCATTGGAAAAACCAATGAAAATGGGATTGCTAATATTTCCGTCAATGCTCAGTATGTGGGTGCTCCGGTAGGAAAATTTCGTGTCCTTATATCAAAAAATGAAGGATTTGATAAAACATTGGAAATACCTAAAACTCCACCCAACGCATACGTCAGTGTTGATGCTGAATTGATTTACTATGTTAATCCGGTATATTCAAATGAAAAACAATCTCCATTTGAAATTGAAGTCCTCGATAATAAACCCTTGAAAACAACATTAACTCTCGTTAAAAAACCGCGAGAAATTGTCCGATAAAATTTTTTAACCTTTAACCTTTAACCTTAATGAAATAACCATGAAATATTTTCAAATTTTTTATGTTAGTTGTGTTAGTATTATTTTTTTTGTTTCTGCAACAGTTTTTGGTGCGGATAAGCCGAATATTGTTTTCTTTTTGGTGGACGATCTCGGTGTCATGGACATCGGTGCCTACAATCCGAATACATTTTATGAAACACCCAATGTTGATCGGATTGCCCAAGAAGGGATTCGATTTACAAATGGTTATACTGCTTGTTGTGTTTGCAGCCCAACACGGTTCAGTATTATGACCGGAAAATATCCGGCACGAAATGCCTGTACCAATTGGTTTGGAGCCGCCGATTCCGCAAAATTTCGAGGTGCGGAATATCATGACCGACTCGATTTGGAAGAAATAACACTCGCAGAAGGATTCAAAGAAGCAGGTTATAAAACAGCGTATGTCGGAAAATGGCATCTCGGTCCTAATGAAAAGTTCTGGCCTGAAAATCAAGGTTTTGATGTTAATATCGGCGGTTGTGCTAAAGGCAATCCTGGTCGAGGCGGTTATCAAGGAAAAGGAGGATATTTTTCACCGTATAATAATCCTCGTCTTCCTGACGGTCCTGATGGAGAATTTTTGACCGAACGTCTGACTGCGGAAGCAATCAAACAAATTGAAACGATGAAGGATTCGCCATTTCTTCTTTACTTTGCGTTTTATCAGGTTCATACTCCACTTCAGGCTCCAGAAGCACTCATCAAAAAATATCGTGAAAAAGCCAAACGCCTCAATTTGCCCGAAGAACAGGATCCAAATGCAATTCAGGAAAAAGAACTTCGTCCTAATGGTAAAGCACGTTTAATTCGCAGTGTTCAATCGCATCCTGTTTATGCGGCGATGGTTGAATCCATGGACACCGCGATTGGTCAGGTAATTGACGCACTTCGTAGCAAAAAACTTCTTGATAATACCATTATTTGTTTTGTATCCGACAATGGCGGACTGGCAGAAAATGCGACATCTAATTTACCGTTACGAGCGGGTAAGGGTTGGCTTTATGAAGGCGGACATCGAGTGCCATTTATTATTCGGCTTCCTCAGGGACGAGCGGGAGTTTCTGATTTTCCGGTAATTACGAACGATTTTTACCCAACACTTCTTGAACTTGCCGGATTACCGTTAAAACCGTTGCAACATTTGGACGGAGTGTCGCTCAAACCAATTTTGGTTGGTAAAGAACCGCCTCAACGAGATACACTTTATTGGCATTATCCCCATTATGGAGCGTTCCCCGGTGGTGCATTACGAAAGGGCGATTGGAAATTCATTCGGCGTTATGAAGATGGACAAGTCCAGTTATACAATCTGAAAAATGACCCTTCTGAAAAAAATGATTTGGCAGAAAAAGAACCGGAACAAACAAAACAACTGCAAGAAGAACATGACCGTTGGCTTCAATCCATCAACGCAAAATTCCTTCGTGAAAAAAATGGGCAAAAACCTTGGTTACCAACATACAAAAAATAAACGTACATATATTGCCTTGTCCTCATTTTGTTTTTTATAACGGATATTCCATTACTTTTCGCCTTTACTTTTCTTTGTATTTTTTATAATTGGAATATATTTTTGCAACAGTTTCCGGTGTTGTTTCTCCGTCCCAAACTGCAACTCGGTAACGGAAAGTCAATGAACTATTCGGTTTTATCTCAACCGGTTGGCGATGCAGATTGAGCGTGATACCGAGATATGCGAAACTCTTACCAGCATCACCCATTGTGAACGCCGTCGTTGGAATCGGATTCGACGGATGACCCATTACTGCAACAGTTACCGGTTCATCATGTAACTTTGCCGTGTACGCCATCCAATGGCATGGCGTCAACCGTTCATCACCACGAATCACCTCCGCATCGCCCAAATCTGAATCACTAAAAAAACGCCCGTTCTTGTCCATCGTTTGCTCAAAACGTAATCCAAGACCAAAATAATGATGGTTGCTCTTGTCAAGATTCACCCCTTGCTCCTCCGTTTTCAATGTCGTCTGCCAATCTAAAAATGTAACATTTTCTCCGGTTGAAACGGAAATTTTACGGTTTTCTTTGACCAATATTTTCGATTCATCGTTGCTCCAATCAAGTTCCGATTCCAATGAAGATGTTTCTGTTTCGGGTTGCGGATTTATTGAAACCGTAATCTGCTTGCCGTGTTTGGGTGTAAACTCTTCCCAAAAATTACAACCGTTCACCGCAATCGCAAACATCAATCCATGATGATGCAAATGATCGTAAGGAGCATCGCGTAAAATGTTACGCCCCGATGGAGTTCGAAGTTTTTCAACATACGGCTTAAACGGAACATTAGTAAAACGATATTCGGCAAGCAGTTTTTCTCCGCTTTTCAAAATCACTTTGGTATTTTTTCGATCCGATAATTGCTCAGCCAATCCGTCTTTTGTGATTTGGTAAAGATTATCTTTGTTCACAACAAATAATTCATGTCCCTTACCGTCAGGATTGGTTTTCGTAATTAAATTTGAACATGCAAAAGCGTTTTCGAAAGGAATATCTTTCCACGATTTTGATTCACGGTTATAAGTAATCGGTTTACCTCTGGTATCCAAAGCGTAAAGAGTATCAAGGTTACCGCCATTTTTTCCAAGTGTCAGACAAATAACTTTTTGAGAAGTTAGATTTTCTACAATTTGTTTTTGAAACAAATTCAGGTAAGTAACCCCCGATTTATCTACAGAAACAATTTCATCCGTTGGTGAATCAGTAAAATTGCCCGACAATAAAGTAACAATATTATCATTGACACTTCCTCTTGAATAGGTCAACCATTTAGGTGAAAAGATGTAAAGGTTGCCGTCTGTAACAACAATAAAGTCGTCGGACGAACTGTTTGGAGTGAGTTTTCCCGATGTTACATGCACGAAGTCTCCGGGAATAGATGTCCAGCCTTTTTCCATGATTTCCTTTGTCCAACGAAATGCCTGACCGGTAAATGTACTCGCAAACACAGAATAAAACGATTCATTATTTGACCATCGTCCTGTTGCAAAAGTTTTTATGTTATTCCCAAACGGTCCTAATATTTTTTTCGTTTTGAAACTATAAATATGTAACGATTTTTTAGCATCGTCCAAAAATGCCAACTGATCGTTTCCTTCTTCGAGGAGATCAGCGGCGGCAAGCATGTAAATTTTGATATTCGGAACCGGTTCACTAACCGCTTGTCCGTCATACACTCGAACAATCCCGTTTCCGTCCAACCACGCAACACCAAATGTTCCCGATGTAATCGTGCGATTTGTACTCTCTATGGCGTTGGCAAAAGTTACGAAAACAAAAAACGTCAATAAAACAAAAAAATAACAGTATTTTAATCTCATTTAATTTTAGTTGTTAATTGTTGTAATTAGTTATAAATTAGTGTAAACACGAATTAGTTGTAACTGTTTACAGTATTTGTTTATAAGGTAAGCAGCATTTTTGTCTTGCTTTTTGAACAATATTATTTTCGGCATACTCTTTTCCAAATTGGATTGCTTCATCAAATTCTTTTTTCGTAAGTAAACCAATAATCTCAAAAAGATCAAAAGCGTGGTGTTGACCATAAGATTTTTTCTCGTTTTGTTGCTGATCACAGTAGGCAAAAAGTTTCATCAATAAATAGGTGAATGGATGCGGAATACCAATTGTTGTTGCATATTCTTTGTTATTTGTTAGTTTACCGGTAAGAATAATATCAAGTTTTTCATCATCAATAAGTAAGGCTTCCTCTGTAAGATAAGCATGAAGATTTCAGGAATATATCAAGCGGGGTCAACTGAAATATTTTATTCGATTATTTTTGTTCCTCTGTTTTGGGAGGAGATTGTAAAACGGCAGCGTCTGGAGTTACTGTTGCGATATTGGGAGTCAGGTCAACTTTAATATCACCAACCGCCGCCTGAATCAGTTGAAGGACAAGAGTTATGTTGTCGGGATTTTTCCAATATTCGTCGTAATGCCCAAATGCAGAATACAACATTCGTCCTTTTCCTTCCGCACGTCCCCAAATAATAGGACATGGCGGACGATGATACATGACACCTTTCATTCCTTCTGTTTCCAGAACAGCAAAAACATGAATATCGTTACCGAAATTCTTGTGAACATACCATTCGTCGAACATGCGAAAACTTTTACCCTTCGCCGCTAACCATGGAAACGGTGACGGTTGAACGACGGAAATACTTGTTTCTTGCGATGGTCCGTGAATGGTAAATTCCGCACCGAGTAATTTTGTAAATTCCGTAATTTTTTCTTTCGGCGAATTTTCGTAAACATTACCGCCGACACGGTTTGAATCAGTGGTCGGGTGAAAACCGACAAAGCCTTTTCCGTTGCGAATTTCCGTCAACAGTTTTTTCCAACCGGTTTCAGTGAGAGCCCATTCGGGATGTTCTTCCGTACCTTTTGCCAGTTCTCCGCTGGTCTGAAAAACAAAAGCATCGTAAGAACGAAGATCACCGTCAAATACGGAACCATTTTTAGTACAAAAAACGTCAATATCTGCTGTTGTACAGACATTTGTAATTGCAATATCCGACACAGACGGTTGACCGTTGACAGATTTAACAGTTGAATGTTCATAACCGGCGGAATTGGAAAAATAAAGTATTTTTCGCGGAGTTTCCGCCGCATTACTTATGAAAACAGCAACGAATACTATGACCAAACAACTAAAAATCGTTACTATTTTTGACATCGTTGAATTTTGTATCATTGAATTTCGTATTGTTAAATTTGCAGGTTAAATGTTATATGGTTAAATTTTGTATTGTTAAAATTCTTACTACACGAATTTTCGTAAATGTTCAATACTTCTTGCTGCTTGTTCGACGGTTCCGCATTCAACACTGAATACAATATCCTGTGAAAGTGTTTTACAGATTGCGGCGACTTTTTCCCAATCGATAACACCGTCACCGCAAGCGCAACCGACAGGAGTACCTGTAACGGTTCCGCGTTCGGTGTTGGATTGTTGAATGGAAATATCTTTCGCGTGCAGATGAACGAGTTTTCCTTTGATTTTTTCGAGCCAGAGATACGGGTCTTGTCCGGCGAGGTAGGAATTACCGGTATCGAAATTGGCACCGACAGCGGAAGAACCAGCCAGGTTAATAATTTTATCGTACAGGTCGGGTTTTACCGTATATTGTTGATGCGGTTCAATCCCGATTTTAATTCCGCGAGGTTCAGCGACAAGCGATGCCTCTTTCAAGACATATTTTATAAACGTGAAATCTTCATCTTGTGTTGACCAAAATGGTTTAGGACCTTCGTCAGTGCAAACGACTTCGGCTCCGATTTCTGCAGCAAAACGTACTGCTTGTTTAAGATAATCGGTTGAGGCGTCCGGTTTGCAAAGCGGGCAATGAGCAGAGAGTGCGGATGTTTTGATGTTGTATTTTTCACATGCACGGCGAATACGGAATGGATCGTCCCACATGGAAACGCTGTGAAAATAACCGGCTTCACTAAGCAATTCGCGTCCCCAATGAACCATTGGTTCGACAAATTGATAACCGAGTTCCGCCGCTTTCGCCACTCCCCATTCAAACGGTTTATCATCTGAACGAATGTATTCCATATTGACGCCAAGAAGAATGTTTCCCATAAAATATGTTCTCCCATAAAAATGTTTTTGTTGGTTCAACGTAAATAATTAAAAAACTAATTTACGCTCAAGATTGTGTGCAGTTTACCTGTAAACAAAATTGCTGTCGTTTAAAATTTATCAAGTGTAAAATTTTATACAAAATTTGTAAAAATCCTGAACACCGCATCAAACGGCAACAATTCTGATAAAGACAGAATTATTTAACGGTAATGAGTTAGATTAAAACAGAAGTGATATACTTTTTGCCTTCATTATTTTAATGTACGAACGATTTATATTAAGGGAACTCCTAAAAACCTATTTTTTGACAGGAAAAAATCGAATAAAATAATTTTTGTAATCTATCAGTGGAATATTCGTCAATTTGTTTACCAATGGACTCCAAAGGTAGGCAACCCTTCGGCGAAAGGTTGCCTACCTGTTAATTTCCAACAGACAATTTCGGTAAAAGATTATTCTACTTGATTTCACTCCATTTCCGTCCGTCAACAAGGGCAAGTCGGCTATCGCCGTATTGTTTAAAACCCTTCGGCGAAACGTTGCCTACCTTTGGAGCCCATTGGTAAACAAATTGACGAAGATTCCACTGATAGATTACCTTTCATCATCATCATTCAGTGGAATATTTTATAACATGAACCACACAAAATAACACGAAAAGAGTCAGAACAAAGATTTCATATTTTTCGTGCTATTTTGTGTGTTGCGATGTGATAAAAAGAA
>JAITBS010000399.1 GCA_031283515.1 Planctomycetaceae bacterium | reverse complement strand
TCGCTTCGCCTGCACGGTTTCAGGACAAAAAACGCCTAAATATGCAGTCGAAACAACCATGTTCCTTCTAAAGATATTCCACCTAAAGATATTCCACAAGAGGTTTTTAGAAGTTCCCTATAGTTGTGTCATAATAAATCGAACAGTGATTGACAAAAATAACACTTTAGATAAAATAGATAACTAAGGTTATTTAATTGGATTATTGGGGTAATCAAAATAATCATTCTTTGAACTTTTACCAATACGGATTTAAGTGATTATGAGCCATAACTGGGAAAAACGGATAAAAAGAATGGCCAATGGTATTCGTCGTCGGGTGTTGGCTCATACCATTGCCCGAAATGGAGGGTATCTTAGCCAAGCATGTTCTTCAGCGGAAATTTTCGCAACCTTGTACGGTAAGGTACTCAAGTTGGCTCCGTTGGAAAAACCCATCGTCCCCGAACAATTTCAGGGAACACCCAAATCAGAACAACCCGCTGTTACCGGTGCCAATTACAACGGTAATGGTCGATGGGATTGTGATAATTTCATTCTTTCACCTGCACAATATGCCCTCGTACTTTATGCGACCTTGATCGAAGCCGGACGAATGGACGAAAACGGTATGGAACACTATGACCGTGATGGCGGAACAGTTGAGATGATCGGTGCAGAACATTCGCCGGGGATGGAAGTTACAACAGGTTCGCTTGGGCAGGGAATTAGCCAAGCCGCCGGAATTGCATGGACACGCAAAACCGTCGGTGAACCAGGACGTGTGGTAATGTTCATGTCTGATGGCGAATGTCAATCCGGTGAATTTTGGGAAGCTGTTCAAGCTGCTAGTTTTCATCGATTGGGTAATATGTTGATTTATGTTGATGTCAACGGTTATCAATGCGATGGAATTATGTCAAATGTGATGAAATTGGAACCATTTCACAAAAGACTCAAATCATTCGGAGTACGAGTGTACCGGATTGATGGGCACGATATTGAAAAACTGACAAAATTGGGTAAACAACCCGCCGCCGAAGTACCAACCTTCATCCTTTGCGATACCGATCCGTGTCGAGAAATGGATATTCTAAAATACCGATACCCAAAATTTCATTATGTACGATTTAACGACCAAAATGAAAAAGCAGAATATCAACAGTTTTATCAAAAAATGATTGAAACAAAAAAATAAATGTCATTGTAACCGTTATATCAATTTCTTGAACAGCTGTTACTGAGGTTGTTTTGTTTTTTAAATGAGCTGAAAATGAGGTTCGCAAGCGGGATTACTACCCAAAACGTTATTACTCCGCCTGCAACACTCTCCACTCTCCACTATCAACTCTCCACTACTCTATGTGGCAATCCATTTTATCAAACACCCTCTCTGAATACTAAGAAAGTTTTCGGATTTGTGTGAGAGCCGTTTTATAATGGTGATGATCGTTAAACTTTATCATATCGGAACAACCGCTCAAACCGTTATTACAGTTACTATGAAAAAGGAAAAATCGTCAAATCCGTTATCTTAGATGATTCCATTATAACGATTAAGACGATTCTTAGATAAGTAAAAATTAACTGTGTTTATTTTTAATTTATCCTCTGAAAATAATAATTTGAGGAAATTGCAAATGAAAAAGAAATTGCAAAAATCGGTTCAACGGAGATATTCAATTGGAGTTATTGGATTTCTTGCTTTGAGTATCGGTTGGGGTTCACCATTGTTATTGCATGGGGCAGAACAATCTGCTCAAAAAGTTCCCAATATCCGTCATGAATTAGTTCCCCATGTTGTTTTGCCGGAAACGATTCAATACGATAAAATCGGGAAAAATATGTATTCTTCGTCGGGGTTGGGTTGTGCCGGAGGTTATGGTATCATTTCGCCATACGTTGCAACGTATGTACCATTTCCATCTTACCAAATACCTTATTCCGCGGAAATGAAAACGGTGAACCAATCAGTTTATCCGGTTTCACCCAAAAGATTACCGCTTCCTGCTAAAAAACCCGCCGGCAAAGAATCTGTTATTCCAGAAGAATCAGAACCGGAATTAGTATCAGAATCGGAATTAGCATCGAAATTGGAATTAACAACAGAGGAAAAGGATTTTTCCTTTGGTGACACGGAAGTTGCCCCGATTCTTTTGGCTTCTAACTCGGAAACAGTCGTTCAGGCGGTTCCGCTTGCTACGTGGAACAATGCGGTAACACAAACCGGAATTTTTTGTGCCAAACCGCCAAAACCTCCGGTGGCGTGGTCATTTACCTCCCCGATTTTCAAAGCAGCAGCAGTACCAACTGGTGCCGGCAATTCCTTAGGAAACACCGGATATAGCGGTTTCATTAATCAATACGGTTGTCGAGGTTATGGATCGCAAGTTGGTTTCCAACCGGTTGCTGGTGTTTCCGGCGGTGAAAACGGAATTCCGGCTCCTTATCCGCCGTCTCCTATGGAACAAGGGATCAACAACGGAGTACAAACACAGATATTACCGAATGGTATGGTATTACTGACAGTACCGCCGGATCATAGTCGTTGCGGTCTTTTCCGGTGTTATGGAAACAATCCGCGAATGGTACTTCTTCCTCCCGGTGCCGGTGTTCCCGGAATGGGTGTTCCCGGAGCAGGAGTACCCGGAATTCAGCAGCCGCCGCAAATGGTTCCGACACCTTCGGGAGCAATGATGTTGCCTGGTATTCCCGGTGCCGTACCGATGCAAGCCCAATATCCGTTTCCGAATCCAAACCAATTTCCGGTTATGCAACCGCAAATAGTCCCCATAACAGCGATGACACCTTATGGTCTTACTGTTGTTGGTTATCAACAAGTTCCGGCAACCAATCCATTAGGTGATTCGGGAACGTATGGGATGGGAATGGGAATGATTTCGGCGCAACAATGGCAAGCGTTACAAAAAGCTCAACAATCATCCGGCACGCCGCAACGATTGCAACAATCATCCGAAGAACAGGACGAAACCGACAGCGAACTCAAAACGCCATTACCAATTAACTCTCAGATAGCAAACCAACAAATAACCGATATTCCATCAACATTGAACGGAGTGTTGGTTAATTCCTATGCGGATCCGTATTCTTTGTATGCACAACAATTTGGAGCGGCAAACCAAAATGGAATGCAAAACGGTATGGGAAATACAGCCAACTTTTTGGCGACACCGCCGATGATGTATTTACCGCCGCAAGCCAATTACAATTACGCCAATAGTTCCGGCAATACCGGTAATCCTTATTCTGGTGTTTATATGACGCCGTATGGAATGATGGTTCTGCCGTCGGCGTTACCGATGGGTGGTGGTTACGGTAATGGTTTGGGAAATGGTTTTCCGATGGGTAATGGTTTTATGCCGGTTGGGATGCAGGCGAATTTATCCGGTTTTTCCGGAATTCCGATGCAAAATGTTGGTATGAATCAGGGAGGATTAAATATGTCCGATGTGGTTCAACTGGTCATGTTGTTGAATAACAACCAAAAAACTCGTAAACGTTTATTTGAACGAATTGCTGAACGCCGTGCCAATCGCCGTGAACGGCAAACTCAAAATGATCCGTTGAATCAGTTGATGCAGATGTGGACAACTCCGTACATGTCTCCGACAGATTCCATTGTTCGGATGCCGTCTCGCAACGCTTATCCTTACGGTTATTTTGGAGCCCAACCCGGTCAACAGGACACTGCCAACTATGGCGGTTATTACAATCTTTACATGGGAAACACCAGTTATCCGGGACTTTACTAATTTGTAATTATTCAGATATTCTTATTTGAATCTTAGTGATAATACAAAAAAGTAAGTAAATCTCCGCAGAAAAAAAAGAGAAACAAGTATCCATTCACACAAAATTTATAAGAGGCAGGTGATAAAACAGTACTCACCTTATATCTAAATTTGTGTGAATGTGTACTGTTTTTTTCAATGAAGAAAAATTCCTCTTGCTTTCCAATTTTTTTTGTGTAAACTATAACTTGTGAATTGAGATACATTTTTTCACCGCGTTGTAACGGTGAGCAATTCACTAGGAATTTCAGAAATATTTTGAAAAAACTCTTTTAGAAAAGGAAACAAACCATGACAAATTCAGCGAAAATTGCTGAGAAAGTACCAATGTTAAAATGGGCAAATCAGGAAAAGCAGGGGGGGTGGGCGCTATGTGATAGAGAGTTAAGAAAGGATAGTGGAGAATGTTCGCGTTCTAAACGCTTTTCCGACAAATCTTTAACTCTTTTTCGCTCTTCACCATTCGGCTTTACATTGGTCGAACTTCTTGTGGTCATTGCGATTATCGGCGTGTTAGTCGCACTTCTTTTACCGGCGGTTCAGGCGGCTCGTGAGGCGGCAAGACGGATGCAGTGTTCCAACAAAATGAAACAGTTGGGAATTGCTTGCCACAATTACCACGATACACATCAACAATTTCCGTTTGGCTCAATAGACCGGAATAA
>JAITBS010000330.1 GCA_031283515.1 Planctomycetaceae bacterium | reverse complement strand
CCGAAGAGGACTGGAACCGACTCAATACATGGATGGACACCAACGCCTTATTTTACGGAACATTTGCCCCTGAAGATCAGGTATTGCAACAACGCGGTGAACGTATTACCGGTGCGGCTTTGGAATAAAAAATATCGTAACTTTCTATTTTTATCAACAGAGTTTGCAGAGAATGCAGATATTTCGTCCGCAAATGACGCCGATGTTCCGCAGATTCGTTTTTTGAAATAAGAAACAAACAAAATAATGAAACAGACAAAAAACGCGAAGCTTTCATTGTAATATATCAGTGGAATTTTTGTTTTTCACATTAGCCTCGATAGGGGCGTCAGGATTATAACCCGCCCCAACGGGGCAATGGAATAGTTGATAGTTGATAGTGGATAGTTCGCAATGCGGAGTATTACCGTTTTGGTAATATTCCGCTTGCGATACTCTCCACTCTCCACTATCAACTCTCAACTCTCAACTATCTTGCCCTTTCAGGGTTACCTATTGTTGTTATCTGCAATAATTCCAGTGATATATTACATGTTTTTTGATTTTGATTTTCCATTAACTTTGTGATATGATGTATTCTTTGGATACTGTTCAATAACAATTTTTTTAGAAAGGCTAATCAGATGTATAAATACATTATTCCGACAATGTTTGTTTTGGTTACAACAACTCTATCGCTTCATGCAGAAGGGACGCCCAAATCGTTGACTATTATGCTTGACGGGGCAAGAGCCGATGTCATGTTAATGGCAACAACACCGAATTTCGATTCGATTTGTAACGGTTCATGGGCAGAAGGTTATCACGGTGCTTGGTCGCTTGCGGCACACACGATCAAAGATGCCCCAACCATCAGCGGTCCCAACCACGCCGCAATTGCAACCGGTGTAACAACCGGAAAAACATTGGTGCCCAATAATGATTGGTACAAAAATTATAACGAAAAAAACGCCAGCATCACCTACAAAAATTATCTAACCCGAATTGAAACAAAATTTCCCGAAAAAACAACAGCTTTCGTTTTCTCATGGAAACCGGATAGTATTCTCGTTTCGGAAAATAATCTGTGTGACCTTGTTATTTGTGACAGTGATCAAAATAATGCAAAACAAGTTCCGAAAATTCTTGACAGTTCTTACGAAAACGAACATTGGAAAAAAGGAACAGATATTGACGCAATACTTTATTTTATTGACTTGCCGGATCATGTTGGTCACAGCGGCGGTTATTGTCCTCCCGGTCAGAAACACAATGAATATATTGCTTGCATTGAAGAAATAGACAGTTGGCTCGGTGTCATACTTGATACAATTAAAAAACGACCGAATTTTGTAAAAGAAGATTGGTTGATTATAGTTACATCAGATCACGGCGGTTGGGTCAGCGGACATGGACCGATGCGTTCCGATAATTATACAATTCCGCTCATGATTTCCGGCAAAAACGTTGTTCAAGGTGAAATTCAAGGACAACCATGTAATGCAGATACTGCTGTTACGGTTTTGGATCATTTCGGATTTGATGTTGCGAAAATGAAAGAAGAAGGTCTGCTTGACGGTTCTGTTCGCGGCAAAGATAAAACGGTTTTGGTGTCTGACCAATCACTTGATGACGGACTTCTCGTTTATCTTCCTTTTGACGGCAGTTTGGAAAACAAGGTTCCGAAAAGTTCAGAATCAATTACCGCAGAAAATCGCGGAACAATTATCAAAGCAACCGGCGGAAAACAAAACGGTTATCTTGAGATTCGCAAAAGCGAACAACCACAATTCGTAACACTCGGCAATCCTAAATCGTTACAATTCGGAACGGACGGGAATTTTTCTGTTGCGTTTTGGACTCGGATACCAACTGTTCAGGAATATGATCCGGTTTTTATCGGTAATAAAGATTGGTTGTCCGGTCAAAACCCCGGATTTTGTCTCTTTGCCAATCCCTTATCCGCACATAACGGAAACATTATCGGATTTAATATTGCCGATAACACCAAACATCGTGTTGATGTAAAACAGATTTTTCTTACATTGAATGATTGGCGGTTCTGTGCGGCGACAGTTAATCGAAAAGGTAATGTAACACTTTTTTCGGGAAGTCCTGATGGGCGATTATTTTTTTGTAGCGCAAGTCTGATTGATGAAAATCTTGGTAAAAATTTCAGTCGATTAGATGGCAATATTGATACACCGTTAACATGGAATATTGGTCAGGACGGAACAGGAAATTCTAAACCACAACTGAATGCAGATATTGACGAACTCCGCATTTGGAACCGTGCCTTGAATCTGAAGGAAGTCGAATTATTGTTCATAAATACTAAATAATCAAAAGATTTTCATGATTTTTGGGTTCGGGATAAATCTTTTCGATGTAACTATCTATTTTTAGTCCGAAAATTACGCAGATTTTCGCAGATTTTTAGTCCGCAGATTACGCAGATTACTCAGATATTTAGTCAGCAGATTTTTTGATATTATTTTTTTGAGAATTACGAAACAACAAAACAAACGAAAATTTTGATTCAAACTCTTTTCGTTTGTTTCGTGTTTTCGTATCGTTCATATTCTCAAAAAAACAAAACAGGCAGTTACAAAATTTCTGGCATGTTATTTCCGTTCAGTAATAGTTTTTTTTTTTTCAGAGAGTATCGTTGTCCAACACATCGAGAAGGAAACAGTGAACGATTTTTGAAATACAACATTAGGCTTATTACCAAAACGGTAATACTTCGCATTGCGAACTATCCCCTATCCACTCTCAACTTTCAACTACTTTATGAGGTTGTTTTGTTAGGAAAAATTAGGTGAAAATAAGGTTCGCAAGCGGATTACGACCAAAACGTTTTGAATCCGCTTGCGAACTCTCCACTATTCACTATTCACTCATAACTATTAACTAATCCATTGCTCTTTCAGGGCGTTGGGGTGAAGAGGAATTTTTACCCGCCCAGTTGGGGCGGGGAATAATCCTGACGCCCCTATCGGGGCTAATGGGAAAAACAATAATTCCACTGAAATATTACTACAAATTTAATTGTAATTTATAATTACGATTTATTTTTTTGTGCGAAATCATCCATGAAATCGCAGAGTTTTACAACACCTTCTCTTGGCATGGCGTTGTAAATGGACGCACGTAAACCGCCAACACTTCGATGACCGCCAAGTGTTGTCAGACCAACCTTTTTCGCCTCGTCCTGAAATTTTTTGTCCAACTCTTCAGACGGCAACCGGAATGGAACATTCATAATCGAACGATATGCCTTATCGGCATGACCTTTATAAAAACCATTCGAATGATCAATGGCTTCGTAAAGTAATGCCGCTTTCTCCTTGTTGATTGCGTACATTTTGTCAAGACCGCCAATGTCATGGAGCAACCATTCTGTTACAAGTTTAACCATGTAAATAGCAAAACACGGCGGTGTATTGAGCATGGACTTGGCTTCGGCGATTTTCTTGTAATTGAGCAAGGACGGTATCCGGTCGCCGGAACGTTCCAATAAATCGTCGCGAATAATAACAACAGTAACACCGGCAGGACCAACATTCTTTTGAGCACAAGCATACAAAAGACCAAATTTTGAAACATCAACCGGTTTACAAAAAAAGTCCGATGAAGAATCACAAATAAGTGGTATATTGCCTGTATTGGGATATTCCTGATACTGAATCCCTTCGATTGTTTCGTTGGAACAAATATAAGCATACGCCGCATCCGGTTCAAATTGAAGTTCATGAGCGGCGGGTTTCCGTTTGTACGAAAATTCCTTACCATCCCAAACGGCTTTGGGATTACCGATCAGGTTGGCTTCGGAAAACGCCTTTTTACTCCAGGAACCGGTAATTGCATAGTTTGCCGATTTTCCATTGAGAAGATTGGTTGGAATCATGGCAAACTGGAGTAATGCGCCACCTTGCAGGAAAAGAACACTGTAATTATTGGGAATGTTCAATAATGTTCGAATATTTGTTTCGGCTCCTTCAATGATTGGTTCAAATGCTTTTGAACGGTGCGAAACCTCCATAACAGACGCACCAACTCCAGGTAAACAAAGCAATTCTTCCTGAGCCTTTTTAAGAACCGGAAACGGCAAAACTGCAGGACCCGCAGAAAAATTATACACACGATCTGTAACAGGCATAAAACACAATCCCTTTATAATAAAATAGTTATCGTAAAAAAAATTGTCAAAACAACCGTTGAATTTTAACATCCCTTGCCAAAAAAGAAAGCCCCGCCCTTTTTTCCGTAGTTGATCGCGGAATCTGGAGACTTCGCATGAAGATTACGATCAAAAGAGTATTACTCCGCAAGCGACACTATTCCCTATTGGTCATCTCTAAAAATTCATATTTTGAGGTTTTTGAGGTATTGGTTGTCAAGTTTTGATTTTTTGTTATCTTAATGAGTTGATTGAAACAATTTTTCATGAGTTGCTCAATCAATTGCGTTCCAGTAATAGTGGTTCCAAAGCCGGTTATTCTCCGTTTGATGATGTAGAATTGGGTTTACAATATGAGCCGCTTGGTGAATTTAAATCGTGTTTCGGCAAAGAAATACAGAAGGATAAGAGGCATAAATGACAACAATAAACAACAAAAAATGGTAAATGACAAGAAATTTGTAAAAAATAAGGTAATCTATCAGCGGCATAATTACTTGGGGTTCTTCACCCTGAAGGGGTGGAATTTTCATAACCGTAGGTCAAGCGAAGCGCGACCTACGGTCAACATCTCTCCTCAACGTCGTCTGAAAGACGAAACTGAACGATCAGAATGACACATTCGATTTTTAAAATTCTGTCTTTCAGACAGAGGAATGTTCGTTTTACGAGTCCGCAGGTCGATGACCTGCGGTTATGAAAATCACACCCCTGTCGGGGTGAAAATCGAAAAACAAGCATTCCGCTGATATATTACAAAATAAGGATAAAATTTTTTAATACAATATTAACAAATATTAGAAGTTCCCTTAATAAAAATTTTTTTTCGATTTTACTAATTTTTTTATTTTTGACTGATATTCTATTTTCTTTGTATTGTATCATCACCGTAAATTTGTAAAATTTTCCATAGTATTTATGAGTTGGATGTGATCAAAATCACAGAGGTTGACGATGGGCATAAAGATTTCTTTTACAACAGAGATAACAATTTACTTTTGTAACAACCGGTATTGACTCTCATAACTGCCGATGATATTGAATCACATCCATTCCCGACTGAATTTTTGTAATGATTCAGTGGAAATTCCGTTTTTTTTACAAAACACAAGTTAATAAGGAGTATTGATATGATTATGCAACGAATCCAATCGTCGCGCCGTGATTTCCTTCGGACAACTGTTTCGGTTCCGTTTTTGACCGGTTTGGGAGTTTCAGCGTTTGTTACGGAAACTGCCGGCACCGTCGGAGCAACAGAAACAACTGCCGAAGTTTCAAAAAGCGGTGAAATCAAATTTCAACTCGGCTTGGCGTCCTACACAACACGCCGATTTGATAAATCCCAAACTCTTGCAATGTGCCGTCGGGCAGGTTTGAAAAATATCTGTCTTAAAGATTTTCATCTTAAACTTACATCGACAGATGAAGAATGTGCACACGCGGCTCAAGAGTATCGGCAAGCCGGAATCAATCTTTACGGCGGCGGTGTGATTTACATGAAAAAACCGGAAGAGGTTGAAAACGCATTCCGTTACGCCAAAGCGTGTGGTATGACCACCATTGTTGGAGTACCGGATCCGTCGGTTTTGCCAATCGTCGAGAAAAACGTTCAGGCAACCGGAATTTATGTTGCGATTCACAATCACGGTCCCGGTGATAAAGTTTATCCGACACCGGAATCAATTATTGAAACAATCAAAACATTTGACAAACGGATTGGACTTTGTGTTGATATTGGTCACACGGCGCGGATTGGTGTTGATGTTGCGGAAACATTCCGAAAATACAAAGATCGGCTTTTCGATTGCCATTTCAAGGACGAAACGGAAGCAAGCCCAAAAGGAAAAACATGTATTTGTGGTCGCGGTGTTCTGGATATTCCGGCTTATCTGGTTGTGTTGAAGGAAATCGGTTATGACCGAATCGTGTCCTTTGAATACGAAGCCGATGAAAATGACCCTTTGCCGGGACTTATGGAATCTGTCGGATATGTTCGCGGAATTATAAGGATGTTGTAAAAGAGTGGGCTAATTCTCTTTTTTGTAATCTATCAGCGGAATTATTATTTTGGGTTCTTCACCCCGAAAGGGGTGGGAATTTTCATAACCGTAGGTCAAGCGAAACGCGACCTACGGTAAATACCTCACCTCAACCTCGCCTGAAAGGCGAAACTAAACGAGCTGAATCGTACAAACTAGAATTATTGTAATCTATCAGTGGAATATTTTTGAATTTGTTTACAGTTGGAAATTACAAGGCAAGTCGGCTATCGCCGACGCAATGTTTCGGCGAAACATTGCCTACCTTTTTCGGTGTTTCAAATAAAAGTTCCCACTGATATATTACGTTAATTTTAATTTTTTAATTGTTTTTTGTATGGTATCCAGAACGATTTGTATATCAATTGGTTTACCGATATGTCCGTTCATTCCGGCATCGAGAACTTCTTGAACATCTTCCTTGAAAACATTCGCGGTCATCGCAATAATCGGCAATGTTCTAGCATCTGGGTGTTGTGATGCCCGAATGGTTCGAGTTGCCGTGCAACCGTCCATCATCGGCATCTGCATGTCCATCAGTACAAGCAAATAATAACCGGTAGGTGAATTTTGTATCTTTTCAACCGCTTCTTTACCGTTTTCCACTTCGTCAACAATAATATGTGTTTCTTTAAGTAAAGAACAAATAATAAGCCGGTTCACCTTCACATCGTCAGCAACCAAAATTCTGTAACCACTAAAATCCAATAACTCTTTTGTTTTCTGCCGGTCTTCTTTGATTTGCGGTGACGTGGTATCTTTTTCAAAATGCACCGAAAACATGAAACGTGCCCCTTGCCCCAAAACACTTTCCACCCGAATCGATCCGCCCATAAGACTCACTATATGCTGACTAATAGTCAGACCAAGTCCTGTACCTCCATAATTACGGGAAATCGTGTTATCCGCCTGCTCAAAAGGTTTGAACATACGTTCCCGAAATTCCGGCGCAATACCAATTCCATTGTCAGTAACAGAAAACTGAAGTGTGATCGAATTTTGATCATGAGAAAACTCCGAAATATCCAACCGAACTAAACCCTTTTCCGATGTGAATTTAATAGCATTGCCCAACAGATTGATCAGTACCTGCGATAAACGCATGTCATCACCCACCAACTGGATATTGTCAAGATTGTGAAAATCAACCAATAATGTCTGAGATTTGCTGTCAGCAAGTTGCTGCAAACTAACACGAATCGACTCAATCACTTGGTACAAATCAAAAACATTATGTGTCAGTTTGAATTTTCCGTCTTCAATTTTGGAAATGTCAAGAACATCGTTAATCAACCCAAGTAAGTGTTTCGATGATATCCCGATTTGTTTAATGCAACGATTAATTTCTTCGGGGTCTTGTGTGCGTTCCGCAATCTGCGTCATTCCAATGATCGCATTCATTGGTGTACGTATTTCATGACTGAGATTAGCCAAAAAACGGCTTTTAGCACGTCCCGCTTGATTGGCTTTGTCGATTGCATCGAAAAGCCCCATAATTCCAATCATCTGTTGACAATACACCATAAAAGGCGATGTCAACTCCTGAGGAAGAAAATCGTAAACATCTTTATTGGCTTCAGAAATTCCTCCCAAGATAATACCGGTTATCTGGCGGTTGTTATTAAAAATCGGCATAAAAATAACACTGGATAATCCCAGTTCCAACCAAATATGCGCCGTAACCGGTGATTCACTAATCGCCTGATTTTTTGAAAGAGAATTATTGATTCCCAGTGTTTTCCAATCTTCTGTCGAAATAGAAAAAAGAGTTTGATCCGTTTCCAAATTCAATCCGTTCAACAACATCAATTGTTGATCGGCAATGTTCACTTCAAACAATCCGCTCACATCAATCTGAAAAACATCAACAATCCCCTCCACAATCGTCGCATATAACGTTTCACGATCATTGGTCGAAAAAACACGCTGAGCATATTCATGTATTCGGGCAAATTTATCAATATGTAAATCCAACCGGTGTTGCGTATCACGCAGGTTTTGCGCAATCACTTCCGCACGAGCAGTCTTAAGGGAAATCGAATCCAGTTCTGCTCGAAGATAGGCAATTTCCTGTTCTTGTGAACGTTCAGGTGACATAAAAAACTCGCTACGTTCAAATAGAAACCTAACTGTAAAATAAATCAATAGAACGTGAACAGAAAAGTAGAGAATAACTTATTGTGTTACATCATTGATCAATCCCAATATTAAAAAAACGGTAATCTATCAGCGGAATTATTATTTTTGATTCTTCACCCCGAAGAGGCGGTATTTTCATAACCGTAGGTCAAGCGAGTAGTTGATAGCGGATAGTTGATAGTGGAGAGTTCGCACGCGGAGTAATACCATTTCGGCAGTAATTCCGCTTGCGGCACTATCAACTATCGACTCTCAACTATCAACTTGCCAGTGCCTTTTCGGGGTGAAAATCGAAAAACAAATATTCTACGGATAGATTACAAACTTTTTAAAAATCGGCAGACGGCTTAAAAGAATCAGCAGCGATAACGATTTCTTTCATAGCGGTGTAAGGACCCATTGTTCGTGTTTTTTCAACGATTTCCGTAATAAATTTTTGAAACTTTGCACCTTCAGCGGCGGAAATCCATGAGAAATGGACACGGTTTGTATCAATACCCAGCGTGTTCAATAGTTCCCGAAACAAAATCCAACGCCGTCGGGCATGAAAATTACCGCTTGTGTAATGGCAGTCGCCCGGATGGCAGCCGCTCACTAACACCGAATCGGCTCCGTTTTCAAACGCCTTGATAATCAGGTTAAAATCAATTCGACCCGTACAGGGAAGCCGTATAATTCGTAAATTGGCAGGGTATTCAAGACGGCTGGTTCCGGCAAGATCAGCCCCTAAATACGTACACCAATTACAAACAAAAGCAATTACTTTCGGTTCAAATATTGTTGCAGTTGATTCGGCAGACATTTTTTGGTTAGGGTTGAGTGTTCACAAAATACGTTGCAGCCTTTTACGTTAGACGTAACCGGTTTATTTTGTTCTGTTTGCGTTTGGGGGTGTCCCATTGCTTCAGACTAAACGAAAAAACAATATAACAGGAAATGCCGTTGTTTCAAGAGATTGCCGTTTGAAGGAACAGATTTTTAGTCCGCTGATTTACGCTGATTAGTCCGCTTAGTCCGCTGATTTACGCAGATTTACGCTGACTTTTAGTCCGCTGATGACGCAGATGACGCTGATTTTTAGGGATTATTTTTTTGAGCATCACGAAACAGACAAAATAACAAAACAAACGAACACGTTTTTCACAAAATCTGCGAAAATCTGCGAAAATCTGCGGACAGATATTCGAAGCAATCAATAATATAGACTGTTCCTCACTTCCTCTTGTTTACAAAATAAGATTAGTGTATAGTTTGCTATTTCATTGGTATTTGTATCCATTCATCATCGTTGGGCATAGAAAAGTATATGACATTTTTTTTACAACTGTTCTTGCAATGCGAAAAGTCCACACGTTAATTATTGGCAGCGGAGCGGCTGGGCTTT
>JAITBS010000328.1 GCA_031283515.1 Planctomycetaceae bacterium | reverse complement strand
CTTGAATCCTATTATTATGTTTAGTAAACGGTTTTTATTTCGGTTTCGTTTTTCTTGTAAACACATTCCCAAAGCGTGGACAGGAAAAGGTTGTGATCTTGACGAAACTTATCGGCTTCCGAATTTGGCAGAGTTGGAAGCAGATTCTGGTCAGAAGACGATTCCGCAACCGTTTGAATTACGGGTTGGTTGGAACAACAATGGTTTTGCGTTTTCGCTTTTTGTTTTCGACAAGAAACAACGCCCATGGTGCCGTGTGATGCATCCTGAAGAGAGTGATGGGATTCAGATTTGCCTTGATACGCGGGATATTAAGGATATTCATCGGGCAACTCGGTTTTGTCATCGTCTTATTTTTCTGCCGACTGGCAATGGACATTCCCAAACATCGCCGGGTGTGTTTTGGTTACCGATTCATCGGGCAAAGGATCATCCCAATCCGATTGATCTGGAAAAAATAAAGTTGCACAATTTAATCGAGAACAATGGTTATCGGTTGGATGTATGGATTCCTTCTGATGTTCTGACTGGTTACGCACCGAAGGAACATCCTACTCTTGGTTTCCATTTTGTCCTGATTGACCGAGAACACGGGAACAGATTTTTTCTTGTGGAACCGCCGTTTCCTCACGATCAAGACCCAAGTCTTTGGGGAACATTAGAATTAAATTCGTAGTAATATATTAGTTGAATTTTTTCGAATAGCCGGTTTGTTCTGACCAGTTTTATGTTACATCAAAATACTTTTTTCGACGGCGAACCGTTTTTGCAACAGAAATCAACCTTGCCGCCTTGGGAACTTGACGATCTTAAGAATCGTTTTCTGGCGAAAGTGGTTTTTCCTACGGGTTACAATGCTGTTCTTGATTATTTGGTTCCAGATGAACTTGCCGGAAAAATTGAACCGGGTATGCGGGTTATGGTTCCGTTGGGCAAAGGGAATCGTTCTGTGTTGGGTTATTGTCTTGAAGTTCAGCGGTTTGGTTTGGCGGTAACCAATGTTCCACTCAAATCAATTCAGTCGCGGATTGACGAACACCGGTTATTGAACGATACAATGTTGAAACTGATTCGATGGATTTCGCAACATTATCTTTGTCCGATTGGTCAGGTTTTTGAGGCGATGCTTCCTGCGGGAGTTCGTTCCAATGCCGGTACTCGTCTTACAACTGTTTTATATGTTACGGAAGATGTGGACAAACGGTTGTCGGTTCTCCAAAAATCCGATGCCAAAGAAAAAGGAATTGTCCTGACTTCGAAACAACTTCATGTGTTGGAAACACTTCGCCAAAGTACAGAACCGCTGACCATTTTGGAACTTCAACATGCTGCCAAATGTTCCGCTGTTCCTATTAACACATTGAAACGGCTTGGTATTTTCCGCGTGAAAACAATCCGGCGGCAAAAAACGGAAACAGATATTTGGGAACCGAAAAATCTGGAAATCAATCCTTATCAACTTAATTCCGATCAACAACGGGCGTTGACAATGATTCTGGAAGCGGTTCGGAACAACCGGCATGAAACGTTTTTGTTACACGGTGTAACGGGAAGCGGTAAAACGGAAATTTATATTCAGGCAATTCACGAAGTTGTCCGAAGAAAACATCAGGCAATCGTTCTTGTTCCGGAAATCAGTTTAACACCGCAAACGGTAGGACGTTTTAAAAGTCGTTTTCCTGATGTTGCGGTTCTTCATTCTCATTTAACGGATGCAGAACGACATCGGCAATGGACAAGTATTGCTGAAGGTAATGTGCAGGTTGTTGTTGGAGCTCGCAGTGCGGTATTTGCTCCATTTCCGAAACTGGGATTGATTGTTATTGACGAGGAGCACGAAAATTCGTTTAAGCAGGATTCGGCACCGCGTTATCATGCTCGTGATGTTGCACGAAAAAGGGCGGAATTTGAAAATATCCCGCTTATTCTTGGTTCCGCAACACCTTCGCTGGAATCATGGTATGATGTGGAACATCAGGATGTTCACGGTGATTCTGTTGCGAATTTTGATTCTTGTACTAAATTGATTTCGATGCCGAATCGTGTTAAGAATTTGCGATTGCCTTTGGTTGAGATTGTTGATTTACGTGAAGAAATACGAAACCGATCAACACGCGGTGCTATTCATCGACAATTACATGTTGCGATTCGGTCGGCACTGGACGAAAAAGGACAAATCATTTTACTCTTAAATCGTCGTGGTTTTTCGACACATATTCAATGTCCGGCGTGCGGAGAGGCACTCAGATGTCCAAACTGTGATGTTTCGTTAACGCATCATAAAATAGAAGAGATTGCATTATGCCATTATTGTGACTACCAGATTCCTGCGCCGTCGCGTTGTCCGAAATGCCGGTTTTCTGGAATTTGGTACGGCGGTTTCGGAACACAAAAACTTGAAACGGAAATCAAATCCCGTTTTCCTGATGCGTTGGTGTTACGTATGGACACGGACACAATGCAAGGTTACGGAGCGCACGAACGTGCTCTGACGCAATTTCGGGAAGGTAAGGTACAAATTTTACTTGGAACGCAAATGATTGCCAAGGGACTTGATTTTCCGAATGTTACATTAGTTGGAGTGATCAATGCGGACACGGCGTTACATTTACCGGATTTTCGTGCCTCGGAGCGGACATTCCATTTGATTACTCAGGTTGCTGGTCGAACAGGACGCGGTGAACGCGGCGGTCGTGTGATTATTCAGACATTCAGTCCGGATCATCCGGCAATTCTTGCCGCTGCAAGACATGATTATCGAACGTTTGTTACACAGGAATTACCGATGCGGAAATTACTTGGTTATCCGCCGTACACGAAAATGATCCGAATTGTTGTACGCGGTGAAAATGAAACGAAAACACATGAATTTGCAATAGAATTTGCCGAACGTCTCAAAAATTCTTCTTCGGCAAAAGTTTCTGTTACATTCCGTATTCTGGGACCTGCGCCGGCACCGTTTGCCAAGTTACGCGGATTTTATCGTTTCCATATTCATCTTCACGCTGCCGATGGCGGCTATCTTCGCGATTGGGTACGTTCTGTTTCTGCTGCAATGAAAACACCCAATGATATACAATGGATTATTGATGTTGACCCGATTGACATGTTGTAACTGATATTTTCTGTTGATTGACAAGAGAATAGGTAACTGTCTATTTTATCAACAGAGTCCGCCGATTACGCCGATTTCCGCCGATTTTGTAACAGACTTCTTGTCGTAATATTGATGATGTTTTCTATTTTACAACATGAAACACACAAAATAGCACAAAAAATACGAAATTTTTGTTTTGACTCTTTTCGTGTTATTTCGTGGTTTTTCGTGTTTTTCGTGTTTTTCGTGTTGTAAAAAATTCCACTGAATGATGATGAAAGTAATTATTACAAATACACACCGTATAATTATCAACTATTAACGATTTATTAAATTAGAATTTTCGGGGTTCAAAACCTTTTGGGACATCAATTTTGACGGTATCACCGCTTTGTGTGATAACATAAAAACCGGTTTCGATGGTAAATTTTTTAATGTTATCGGGAAAAATGGCGCCGGCAACCGCACCAATCAACTCTTTATCGGTATTGCCATGCCGTTCGTAATACCGGCGTGCAATGTGCATACGTTTCAGGTGTTGCCTGACATCGTGAAGGTTTGGTTTGGCTTTGACTTCGACAATAGCGATTGTTTTTTCA
>JAITBS010000316.1 GCA_031283515.1 Planctomycetaceae bacterium | reverse complement strand
GCACGAACTGCATTGATACCACCGCGACCAATCGATTTCGCTTCCGCTGCTGCCCAAACTCGTTTAGAACGTTCATCAAAAAATGCCTGAATGCTCTTGTACTTTTCGGAAATTGTTGTTATCTGCACTTTGTCCGTAATAAAAATTATAGAAAACTACAAACCACAACACAATAGCAATGGCAGGTAATGTTATTGACGCATGATGCCTAAGACGAACGGACGGATTATTTGTACCAACTTTATCCGCGTCCATCTGCGTCATCTGCGGACTCGATATTTATATTTATCTAAGAAAAGTTGCGGACTTATTTGATTTGATTTGATTGGTCTATTTTCGTTTATCCGTGCCACATGCCAACCAAAATATCCATGATCGAACTGTTAATAACAAACGGTTCTCCCCAACTCCAAATATGAATAATCAAGTCGAGAATCATCATTCCGGGAAGAATGAGAAACACTGTTGCAAAAACAATCCAAAAAATATGCCATGAAGTGTATGTAAATTCGGTTGTTGCCGAAACCATTTCCGGTGTGCGAGCAACAAATTCTCCGGCAGGAGCACTTGTGAAAGGAGTTGCCCCAAAAGACGCACCTTGAGTTGGTTCTTCTGTTGCAGCAGATGTTGCCGGAGCAAACGGAATCTCCGCTCCAAATCCAGAAGACCCGTCTGAAGTGGCAAACATATTGTCTTCGTCAAGCGCAATCACTTGTGAGGCACTTTCCGAATCGTCAGCCGCCATAATACCAGTTCCCGTCGTATCCGGCGTCAGTTGAAAATCGTCCTCAACAGGAATCGCAATCGTTGATGTGCCGTCAACAACCAAGTCATCACCTATTAAGGAAAGAATATCATCATTATCATCAAGTTCCAGTTGAGCATCGCTTCCGCCTTTTTCAACCGGTTGCAGATCAATATTGTCCGTAATATCCAAAAGTGAAAGACCACTGTCACCGGCAAGATTTAATTGTCCCGAAGAACCGTTGCCGTCTAACACCAAATCGTTATCCGCAGCAAGATCAATATCCGATGCTGATGCTTTGGAAGCAGACAAAGAATCCGGTAAAACATTAGAATCGTCCGACAAAATTAAGTCGTCCGAAGACAACATCAAATCATCATCCATCACCGGAATATCATTTTTTTTGTCGAGAATATTCTTTTCCTGAGTTATTTTAGAGGCAACTGGAGAAGATGGAACCGCGTCAATCATCTTATCATCAAGTGAAACCCCATCTTCCATCAGGGAATCAAAAGATGGTAAATCCGCCAATAAAGTCGGTGACTCTTCATCATCGTCCATGCTAAGTAAATCAAAATCACTTTCACCAGCTGATTTTTCATTCTTGCTGCGATTTTTAATGGATTCCGCTAAATAATTGTCAACATCAACCTTGCGGAACTTCCAACTCGAACCATCCCGAAATGCCCGAAGTTGGTTTTTTTCACGAAGACGATTTACTTCGGCTGTTGGAAGTGCTAATACTTCCGCCGCTTTTTCAAGGGAATAATACTCCGAACTCATAGTTTTCGCTTTTTTCTTAATTAGTTCTGATTTTTAAACCGGCGAAGATCTTTTTCAATTTCGCTCGGTGTTGGAGAAACAGCATTAAATTGGTCAAGCAGAAGATCGTTCTGGATATTTCGGGAACTCAATAATTTCACTTGTCCGGTTGCTAAATCCTCATGATAAACAACTATACGTTTGGATTCAGGATCAACCACCGTAATAACACGAATTTTTTTTGCCGGATTCATTGGGTCTTCATACGAGGAAAAATCAACAAGCCATTTCGGCGGTTCTACCGGAGGACGAACAACAATTTGCGGAATAATATTAGGTGAAGTTATCGGTTGTATCGGTTGAGCCGATACCTGGTTCCAAACTAAGGAAACAAAAAAACTCAACATCAAAAGGCTCAACACCAAAATACTTAAAAACACCAATTTCCTTTTCATCGAATACCATCCTTAGAATAAAGTCAATCTCAACCTGTCGAAAATATGAATCTCAATATCATACCGTATTTTAATACCTTTTAATGACAATGCAAGCAATTTTTTTGTAATTTACCCCAATTTACTAATCGTTTGAAAATAACAATTTTATATCTACTGACAATGACGATTTTGACAGATTTATTTTTTTGGTAAATATAAAACATCTTGATTTATAAAATCGATTTGTATTATTAGGCGGGAACAAAATATTAAATCCGCTGAATCATTTTATAAATTTAAATAGAAAACACATTCTTCTTATCATTTTCGGATAGTTATTTCCTTAAATAAAAGATTTTTTCTTTAAAACATTATAAGTTACTGTTTCGCTATAATTATTATAGTCTATTTGAATTATCACAAATTTTCCGATTACGCCAATCAGGGTAACTGTCTATTGGGAATCTCTAAAAACGAATTTTAGAAAGAACGCATGCGTCTCGCCAGCACAGTTTTTGGAAAAAAATGCCTAAATAGGCGGTCAAGATGACCGCGTTCCTTCTAAAAATAAATTTCTACATGAAGTGAGGTTTTTAGAAGTTCTCTTATAGAAATAGCCCAATCAATGTTTACGACCAATCAAGACCAAAGTTTACGACCAATCAAGACCAAAATCCAAAGCAATAGCAGAATGAGTTAACGCTCCAACACTAATTCGTTCAACACCAGTTGTTGCGATATCGCCGACTGTTTTCAAGTTAATTCCTCCAGAGGCTTCCAGTTCCACCTCCGGAGCCAGTTTGTTCCTAATCTCAACCGCTCGAATAAGTTGCGGCAACACCATATTATCAAGAAGGACAATATCCGGTCTAACCGGTAAAACCACTTGGAGTTGTTCTAATGTATCTACTTCAATTTCAATGATGGGCATGAAAGGTGCAGATTGATTTTCATTTTTGGGCAAACTTTGAGAAAAACTTTCGGGAAAATGCTCAAAATGGAAAGAATTAGAGTGAAGTCGGAAAAATTCACGGGCTTGAATGACTGCTTCTGCCGGAGTAAATTGTCCGCCGCCATCATGCCCAACTGCAAGGTGATTGTCTTTAATCAGCACAGCGTCAAAAAGACCTGTTCGATGATTTCGCCCACCACCACAACGAACCGCATATTTTTCCAATCGCCGCCAACCAAGTGTTGTTTTTCGTGTATCGTAAATTTTTGCCGGAGTTCCCGCAACAGTTTCAACATATTTTTTGGTTAATGTTGCAATTCCAGAAAGTTTACCAAGCAAATTCAACACTAAACGTTCCGCAATTAACATACTTTGTACCGGTCCCTTAATCAGACCGATTTTATCACCGGATAAGATCGGTGAACCATCCGCGATCATCGGTTGCCATTCAAGAACCGGATTGATTATTTTGAGAATTGCCGCAACAGCTTGAATACCAGCCATAACTCCGCTTTCACGGGAACGAATCAACGCAGAACCGTATAACTTCTCAGGAATTAAGGCACGACTCGTTAAATCACCGCTAAAACCAGTGTCTTCAGCAACTGCAATTTTCAAAAGTTGTTGAAGTTCATCTTCTATCGCGGACGACCAATTGTTCTGATGAAAATCGCTAAGCATTGAACTAAAATTTAATTTAATAATAAAATGATTGAACTTTTTACACCTAAAACAGTAAATAGTATAATGTTTTCGGTATTTGAATCTCAACAATTTTCTCACATTTTAGAAAAAGTGTCAACCAACAACGACAATGCCTAACGAAAACACTTTTTGCTGGGCGTTGACATGTTTGTTCTGTGCGGATACAATAAGTGAGTGTTTGTTATTGATTCTTTGGAAAGATTTTTCTACTTTGTTTCGGGAAAACAATTATGTTTGGTAAAATGTTTGAACTCGGTTCCTTAGTGAAACAGGCTCATGAGTTTGGTGGTAAAGTTCAGGAAATGAATGATAAACTGAAACAACTTCGTATTCAAGGTTCTGCTGGCGGTGGTCTTGTGGCGGTTGATGTTAACGGACTTCAAGAAATGGTAGCCTGCCGGATTGATCCGACTCTTTTTCAGCAAGGTGATGTTGAATTGCTAGAAGAACTTATTATTACGGCAACCAATGACGCCATTGATGAATCCCGCCAACAGCAAGCCGAATCAATGAAATCGCTCACTGATGGTATGAATCTCAATAATCTGACCGAAACTCTCGGAAAAATTATACCTCAATAGCTTATAACTTCAGGGAAATTCTAAAAATATCGTAATCTATCAGTGGCATTATTATTGGGGGCTCTTCACCCTGAAGGGGTGGTATTTTCATAACCGTAGGTCAAGCGAATCGCGGCCTACGGTCAACATCTCACCTCAACATCGCCTGAAAGGTGAAACTAAACGATCCGAATTGTACAAACAAGGATTATTAAAATTCTGTCTTTTAGACAGAGGTTTTGTTAGTTGTACGAGTCCGCAGACCGATGACCTGCGGTTATGAAAATCACACTCCTTCGGGGTGAAAAAACAAAAATAATTATTCCACAGATATATTAAGGGAACTTCTAAAAACAGGTATATTTTAGTAATTTTTTTTGAGTCGTGGTTTATTCCGTAATTTTTTGGTGTGGATCCGGTAGAAATTCTATTCGCATCACTCCGTTTTTAGTGATTTTCCGGCGAATTGTTGGGTTTTGTGGTGGTTTTCTACTATTTCAGCATCACCACTCGGCACATGTTACTCACCAGATTTCTCATGCCAATCCAAAATCGTGCCCTTTTCAGTCCAATGGTTCTCAAGGTTTCGTCACCCATTCGTTTTTTTTGTGCACCAAAGATGTGTTCGATACGGCAACGAACACTAGACTTAATACTGTTGCAAAAACGTTGCAACGGTGTTAAGGGGTGATTTCGTACACCTTTCTCACAAATCTGCGGGTCAAAGCCGCGTTCTTTTAAGTCCTCTTGAATCGGATTGTTCTCGCTGCCAACATACGCCGCATCCGCATGAAACTCTTGACCTTCATAAGCCGATTCGGGAGGCATTAAATCCAGACAGGGAATACTGTCATGGACGGAGGCATCGGTCACTTCATAATCAAGAATCGTTTTGTTTTCCGAATCGGCAAGCACATGGTTTTTGTAGCCAAAATGCTTTTCCTCATTCTTTTTCGCCCAACGAGCGTCCGTATCTTTATGGCAACCAACATGTGGTTCGGAAGTAAAACGTTTCGGAATAGTACCGCGTTTGATTTGGGCATTTTCGTCACGACTATTGTGTTGTTTCGGCACTTCGACAAAAGTACCGTCCATACTGCAACCGCCTTTCGCTTCCAAACCATGACGCGATAACTCTTCGTGAAACAAATCAAAGAGATGACGTTCCATATCTTGCTCTTTGAGCAACTCCGAAAAAAGCCAAATCGTGCGGGCGTCGGGAACCACATCCGAAAAACTCAACCCAAGAAATTCCCGAAACGATAAACGATCACGAATTAACAATTCCGTATTTTCATCGGAAAGGTTATAAAGTGTTTTGAGAACAAGAATCTTCAACATCAACAACGAATCAAAAGGGGGACGCCCACCTCGAGAAGAATCCCGTTGCGGACGAATCGTGCTCAGCGGTGCGAGAAAAATCGACCAATCGATCAACGTATTAAGACGAACAAGAAAATCGTTAATCGCATGAATTTTATCGAGTTGATGTTCCACATCAAAAAAAGAAGGCAGGGCATGGGAATGAAAGTGTGACATAGAACTAACCAAAAAATAAAAAAGGAAAAAAACAGAATACTAAACAACAAAAATAGCATAACATAATTTCAACTATCTACAAGGGAGGTTTTTAGAAGTTCCCTTAAATTTTTTTAAACCGTATTATGTTTTATTTACCGAGTTGTTAATGGTAAACGAATGACGGTTATTTCACAGAAACATTGTAAAATAAGGAACATGACAATGAAACATCTTTGTACTATTTTTATTTTTGTTCTTTCTCTTTTTTTGATTACTGTACCGGTATTGTGTCAGGAGGATCGGGAAAAGAAT
>JAITBS010000263.1 GCA_031283515.1 Planctomycetaceae bacterium | reverse complement strand
CAAAAAAAGAAAAGAGACAACATTCTGATTCTTCGTTTTTAGTTTCTTGTTCTTCTTTTCTTTTGCTTTCTGTTTCGGAATTACTGGAGCGTCACGATATTCATCGTCCCAAGCGGCGCCAACTCGGACAAGTTATTGATTCGTTTCTTGATCTTAAACAGGGTGATTTTGTTGTTCATGTTTCGCACGGTATTGCTCGGTATCGCGGTATTGAAACCTTGATGAAAGGGCAGCAGGAAGAGGAACATCTTCATCTGGAATTTGCAGATTCTCAAGCACTTTACGTTCCGATTTCAAAAATCGGTCTTGTCCAGAAATATGTTGCGGGTAATAAATACAAACCGAAACTTGCCAAAATCGGCGGTCAACTTTGGTCACGTCACAAAAAAACGGTTCAGGAGGCAGTTTTTGATCTTGCGGAAGAAATGATCGAACTGCAAGCCCGTCGTGAAGCCAAACCCGGAATCGCCTTTCCGGCAGATTCCGAATGGCAACGCGAATTTGATGCATTATTTCCGTTTCAGGAAACAAATGATCAACTCTTAGCGATTGAATCCGTCAAACACGATATGGAACTTCCGCGTCCGATGGATCGATTACTTTGCGGCGATGTCGGGTTCGGCAAAACGGAAGTCGCAATTCGTGCGGCATTCAAAGCGGTGGATGCAGGTTATCAGGTTGCTGTTTTGGTTCCAACAACCATCCTTGCCGAACAACATGCCCGAACATTTTCCGAACGAATGCAAGAATTTCCGATTACTATTGCTGCTTTGTCGCGGTTTCAGACAAAAACGGAACAAAAACAAATTATCGAACGTCTTGCAACCGGAGTCATTGATATTGTTATTGGAACACACCGGATTGTTTCTTCGGACATTTCGTTTCAAAATCTTGGGTTGGTGGTGATTGACGAGGAACAGCGTTTTGGAGTTCATCACAAGGAAAAGTTAAAATTGTTTCGGGATTCTGTTGATGTTCTGACAATGACGGCAACACCCATTCCGAGAACGTTACATTTTTCACTCTTGGGGATTCGGGAAATTTCGAATCTTGAAACGCCGCCGGAAGATCGTTTAGCGGTGGAAACACGTGTTGTTCGGTTCAACGAGGAATTGATTCGTTCCGCAGTATTGCGGGAGTTGAAACGCGGCGGTCAGATATTTTTTGTTCATAATCGTGTGTACGATATTGAGGAACTTGCGGAACGGATTCAACGTATTGTTCCCGAATGCCGTATTGGAATCGGACATGCTCAGATGCCGGATGATGATTTGGAAAACGTAATGAAAGCATTTATTGATCATCAATTCGATATGCTTTTGAGTACGACAATTATTGAGAGTGGTTTGGATATTCCAAACGCGAATACTATTTTTATTGATGAAGCGGATCATTATGGTTTGGCGGATTTACACCAACTTCGCGGACGCGTAGGTCGTTATAAAAATCAAGCCTATTGTTATCTTCTGTTGGGGCGGAATCAGATGCTCCATTCGCAAGCGGCAAAACGTCTTCGGGCAATTGAGGAATATGCTCATCTTGGCAGCGGATTTCATCTGGCAATGCGTGATTTGGAAATTCGCGGAGCAGGCAATATTTTAGGGACACAACAAAGCGGTCATATTGCTGCAGTTGGTTACGAAATGTATTGCCAATTTCTTGAAACCGCCGTCCGAACATTGAAGCAGTTACCGCCCAAAACGGTTGTCGAAGTGGAACTTGATTTACCCGGTATTGCGTTGATTCCGATGTCTTACGCAACAGATATGCGAATTAAGATTGATCTTTACCGGCGATTGACACGCGTAACAACATTGGAAGAATACAACTATTTGTGCAACGAAATGATTGACCGTTTCGGTCAACCGCCGCCGGAAGTGCAACGGTTATTGATTCACTCAAAAATTCGGGTATTAGCGCACGGTTATCGGATTCGGGCGATTAAACTGGAGTCGGGTCTTGTTGGTGACAGTGGTTATGTTGTGTTTGATTACGTTTCGCAGCCGTTAATGGACAAACTCCGCGAAAAATTGAAACGTCAAAACCGAACAATTCGTCTTACACAAGATCGTCATGCTTATGTTCCTATGCCGCCCAATATTTCACGTAATTCTGATCCTGATATTGTACTTCGTCTGGTTGTTGACATTCTATCAGAACCCGCCAATCCGTAACAAATTTATTGACGGGAACTTCTAAAAACCTCTTGCAGGCAATTACAATTATGTTGCGATATTTTATTGTCATTATCGACAATCGTGATCGTATTGATTGGAAATCCGGTGTCGTTATAAAAAATTCAATAAAACTATTCTCGTAATTGTCTATTTTATTTTTTGAGAATACGAATGATACAAAAATACAAAACAAACGAAAAGAATTTGAATCAAAATGTTCGTTTGCTTTGTTATTTTGTTTCGTATTCTCAAAAAATAATCTCTAAAAATCAGCGAACATCAGCGAACATCAGCGATAATCTGCGGACTAAAAATTTACAAAATCTGCGAACATCAGCGATAATCTGCGATAATCAGCGGACTAAAAATTACAAAATCTGCGAACATCAGCGAGAATCAGCGAGAATCTGCGGACTAAAAATTACAAAATCAGCGAACATCAGCGAACATCAGCGAACATCAGCGAGAATCAGCGGACTAAAAATTACAAAATCAGCGAACATCAGCGAGAATCAGCGAGAATCAGCGAGAATCAGCGGACTAAAAATTACAGAATCAGCGAACATCAGCGAACATCAGCGAGAATCAGCGGACTAAAAATTACAAAATCTGCGAACATCAGCGATAATCCGCGAGAATCAGCGGACTAAAAATTACAAAATCTGCGAACATCAGCGAACATCAGCGAACATCCGCGAGAATCAACGGACTAAAAATTTACAGAATCCGCGAACATCAGCGAGAATCAGCGGACTAAAAATAGACAGTTACAACTATTCTCCTGTATCCACATCGCGCCAGACGAGTGGTCGGCGTTGTCGGGCTTCAATACGAAGAGCGACTTCGCCGTTCTGAAAAATTCGTACAGTTCCGCTTGACTGACTCACAGTAATCGCAATTGCCGATGTCATACGGCTAATTGCTGCTGCTGCCCAATGCCTTGCCCCCAAACCAAGCGACAATGAAATTGTCGAAGTCGAAGACGATTCCAAATAACGCGCGGCTGCTTCGACCGTTCCATCGGAAGTGACAATAATTGCTCCATCAAGTTGGGCAATTTCTTTGATACCTTCACGGACTTTGGGATCGAAGAGAGTTCGTTCTTTGCGTTGATACCCTTTGACAGGGTCAAATCCGGCAGGACGACTCATTGCCATCACTTTACGGGTATCGCCGACAACAAAAAGAGTTCCAATTGGATTTCCTTCACGCCCTTCCCAACCAATATCAATTGCCAAATCCACAACAACTTTTAGCGTTTTCAATGGCACACGGCTTTCGAGTTGCCGCAAATCCCGACCGGAAAGACGTTCCAGATGTTCGCCTAAATTGATAACACTAATAGAATCAAGATTGGTCGAATCCATTGCACTGTACAACACCAGTACTCGACAACCATGTGGAATCAAATCATCCGCAACTGCCTCCAGAATGGCGTGAGAAATACGGTCATAGATCGAAGCACCACTCTCAAAATGTAAATGAACGGTTTGAAAATTTTGTTCGGCAGCGGCATCTAAAACATCCGATTTCATCGAAGCAACAATGACAGTGTCATCCTCAAACAATTTACGTATTCGGTTCCAATCAACAGGAGCCTCCGGAAAAATAATAATCGCTGTTGCTTCAACATCGTTACGAAGTTGTCGAATCGTACCGAGGAGACGGCGAAATTGGTCAGTAAATCTCAACGGTTCGGTCATATCAGATTTATAATATCGTTAAAGTACAAAATAATTTTATTAGTTCGTAATCTATCAGTGGAATTTTTGTTTTTCGATTTTCACCCCGACAGGGGTGTGATTTTCATAACCGCAGGTCATCGACCTGCGGACTCGTACAACAAACAAAACCTCTGTCTGAAAGACAGAATTTTAAAAATCAAAGGTGTGATTCGGATCGTTTCGTTTCGTCTTTCAGACGATGTTGAGGCGAAGTATTTACCGTAGGTTGCGCTTCGCTTGACCTACGGTTATGAAAATTCCACCCCTTCGGGGTGAAGAAGCAAAAATAATAATTCCACTGATAGATTACATTAGTCCTTTAATGATAATTATTTAGTTGCAGATTGTCAACTGCCAGCCTGCAAAATTGAAAAAACATCCTGAAAACAAAGAAAATTTACGGGCGAGAGGATTTGAACCTCCAAGCCTTGCGGCATCGGATCCTAAGTCCGACGTGTCTGCCAATTCCACCACGCCCGCAAAAAAACAGAACAAATTGAGATGTTTATTTTACCAGTTGTTGCGGCTAATGCAACAACAACTTTTTATACCGGTAACACGCCTGTCCCTGCCAACTGTCTTAATAATGCCCGTGCTCCAATCGATCAAACAATTATTCGCAGTTCCGGTAACACAGGGAACGAACAAATTTTCGGTGATGGTCATCCGATCAACGGAATGTTCCATACCGCTCTTTCGCCAAATTCGCCTTCCTGCGGTTATAACGTTACAGGCAGCGGCGACGGCTGGGCATTGATCACCGCATCGAGTGAACATTCGGGCGGTGCTAATTTCGTTTACGTGGGATGGTTCCGTTCATTTTGTTCCCGATTGACATCAAAATTGCCCAAGTTTATGTAAAAATTGATCCCGTTTGCGGTAAATTTACCCCCGATTACAGTAAATCTGCCCCCGATTACGGCAAAATTTATAAATTCTACGGCAAAAGGATACCCGATCACGTTAATCGGGAATTTTGATAACACAGGTTGTCGTCTATTTTACTTAGTTTGTCACACCTCCCTTTATAATGGTTTGCGACATTTCGCCGAAGGGTTTTAAGCAATAAATAATAAACCCACCGTCGTAACGATTGTTTTTCCATTTCCGCCCGTCAACAGGGGCAAGTCGGCTAACGCCGACCAATGTTTCGTCGAAAGGTTGAGTACCCGACGAAAGGTTGATTACCATAAACTACGATCCCCACTGAATAGATATCAAAAATCAACACAGAATGGGAATGCCCCCGCTCAGCAGGAACAAGCGGGAACATTGAGAAGAATAATTTCCTGAATTTTATCAGATACCACTACAAAAAATGTTTTGGTCTGTTAAAATTACGAAAGTCAAAAGAAAAAACTCCACACATAATTGAGTATTGAGTGGAGTAAACTCCTTACCCCATAAATATCAGAAAGGGAAGACATTATGGCGAAAAAAACAATTGCTGATGTCGATGTTCAAAACAAAACCGTTTTCATTCGTGTTGATTTTAATGTTCCGCTCGATGAACATGGTAATATCACCGATGACCGCCGTATCGAAATGGCATTGCCAACAATTAAATCCGTACTCGATCGCGGCGGAAAAATTATTTTGGCAAGTCATCTGGGACGCCCAAAAGATGCTCCCGATCCCAAATATACCATGAAACCAACCGCAGTTCGTCTTGCGGAATTGCTTGGTCAACCAGTTGCGTTTGCAACGGATACCGTCGGTCCCGATGCCAAAGCAAAAGTTAAATCTCTACAAAATAACAGCGTATTGGTTCTCGAAAATCTGCGGTTTCAACCCGGTGAAAAAAACGGCGACGAAACTTTTGCCAAAGAATTAGCATCATTCGCCGATATTTATGTCAATGACGCCTTCGGAACTTGTCACCGCACCGACGCCTCCATGTACGCATTGCCCAAAGCAATGGGATCAAAACCCAAAGTCTGCGGATTTCTCGTCGAAAAAGAAATTAAATATCTCAGCAACGCCATCGCTAATCCACAACACCCCTTTGTCGCTATTATCGGCGGTAAAAAAGTATCCGACAAAATTATGGTCATCAAAAACCTGCTCGGAATTTGCGACCAAGTTCTCATCGGCGGTGCTATGGCTTACACCTTCAGTTTGGCAAAAGGTGAAAAAGTCGGGAAAAGTTTGGTCGAAACCGATAAAATCGATCTCGCCAAAGAATTGATGGTACTCGGCGGCAGCAAATTGGTTTTGCCAATCGATACCCATTGCAGCGATAAATTCGCCGCAGACGGTAATAAAAAAATCGTTAAAGCCGGTGAAGTTCCCGATAATTGGGAAGGTTTGGACATCGGTCCCGAAACAGCAAAACTTTATGCCGGTATTGTGAAAAACGCTAAAACAGTTGTTTGGAACGGTCCAATGGGAGTTAGTGAAATGCCGCCGTTCGACGAAGGCACCAAAGCTGTTGCTCAGGCGGTTGCCGATAGCGGCGCCATCAGTATTATCGGCGGCGGCGACAGCGCAGCAGCAATTCAACAACTCGGGTTCGCCGACAAAGTCTCCCACGTCAGCACCGGAGGAGGCGCAAGTCTCGAAATGCTCGAAGGTAAAAAATTCGCCGCCGTTGATGTTCTCGATGAATAAGATGAATAAAACGAAAATATCCAATAAAATAAGAATAAATAATTAAGATTATTGGTAATATATCGGTGAAATTTTTATTTTTTATTCTTCACCCCGAAGG
>JAITBS010000241.1 GCA_031283515.1 Planctomycetaceae bacterium | reverse complement strand
AAATTCTCCCAGCACACAGACCAAGTATCCCAGCTACCAGAAAAAAACTAAAAAAAACTGTGGACAATAAAAAAATTCAAAAAATTTGACCTAACTCGAATAATAACCTATCGTTATAGAAAAATTCCACGCACTATTAATAGTGAACATCCGCTAAATATCTGCGAACATCAGCGTAATCTGCGGACTAAATATCTGCGAACATCAGCGTAATCTGCGGACTAAATATTCGCGAACATCAGTGGACTCTGTTGATAAAAATAGGCGGAGATTCTACTGCAATATTACTTTTTTTCCGTATCAAGTTGTTTCAATAAGATACCAATTGTTTGAGTGGGATTTGTATTGAGCAGGATTTCTTTTTCCTGCATGGACAGGCGATCTAACACTTTGGCAAGATCAGCATTTAATTGAAGTATTTCCGATAAAAGCGGTACTGTAACAGTTTCCGGTTGATTTACATCCAAACGTTTTTTCAGTGCCGCAATCTGTTCAATTCGTTCCGCAGCCGGAAGCGGACGCCGTAAATCTGTTTTTTCGTACGATTGAAGCGATTTACGCCAGTTATAATAATTTTGGAGCGTTTGAAATAATTCGTAATGGTGAGGTGAGCGTTCGATACTCTCATGTAAGTTCTTGAGTTTTTGTTTTTTATCCCATGAAAGTTCTTGAAATTTTTTACAGTTATTGTAGAAGCGATTGTAAAGAGATTCGTCGAGATTTTCAATTCGTTTTACACGTCGTTTTAGTTCGGTGAACGACGGATGATAAACCGTCAGAGAATCCAATATCCGAACAGAAGAAGAAGGTCGGTATTTATTGGGATCAATTGGTTTGGCTCCGTCGGGAAGCGGAGGTAGAAAAAGCCGTCGCTCCGCCAAAAGTTGAAGCAACTCCGGATCATCCTCAATAACCGTTAAATACATGTCCAACCGGTCAATAATCGGCGAAGCAACCCGAAGCCAAAAATTTTTATCGGGAGCCAAACGTTCGCCAAGATGAAAGGCAAAACCGAAAAGTAAAACAAACAAAATTCCGAGAAGAACAGTTGTTCTGGAAAACCACCATTTTGTTTGGTGTTGAATTTTGGCAACGGCTTGTTCTTCCGAAAAAACAACCGTTTCGAGAGTTGATTCGACAAGTTCTTTGTTGATTTCATTCCGTTCCAGCAAATCCAGAAGTTTCCAACTTTCCTCTAATTGTGCCAATGTTTCCCGAAATTCCGGTTCCGTAGCCAACCGGTTTTCAACAATCTGACGATCACGCAATGATAATTCGCTTTCGAGGTATTCGAGCAGAATGGCTTCGTCTGACGAAATATCCTGAATAGCGTCCGATTCTGAAGACATAGTAGGAAGTTTAATCTCTTTCATGAAAAATTGACAGATAAAAGGAACGAACCGGAGTAAATGAATCCGAGCAAACCGACCTCAAAGCCGGCGTTGTCCCGCAATAAAAACCGCAACCGCTTTACCAAAAAGTTCCCAACCGAGATAAGGTGAATTTTTACTTTTTGAATGAAAACCGGCGGCTTTCGCTATCCAGTTTAGATTCGGATCAATAATGGTAATATCCGCATCGGCACCGATTTGCAATGTTCCTTTTGGGATATTAAGGATTTTGGCGGGATTTAGGGACATTTTTTCGATAACAGTTGTCCAATTCATAATACCGGTTCGGATTAATTTTGTAATAATAACTGAGAGAGTTGTTTCCAGACCGATGATACCGAAGGGAGCCTGATCGAGTTCTCTCATTTTTTTTTCGGCGGCGTGTGGGGCGTGATCGGAAGCGATCACGTCAATTGTTCCATCCCGCAGCCCTTCGATACAAGCATCAACATGTTCACGGCTTCGGAGTGGTGGGCTCATTTTGAAGTTTGAATCAAACGATTTGAGCATTTCGTCGGTTAATGTCAGATGATGTGGGGTAACTTCGGCGGTAACACGAATACCGCGTTGTTTTGCGCGGCGGATTGCGGAAACAGCTCCTTCCGTCGAAACGTGCATCACATGAAGACGACCACCCGTAATCTCTGCCAACGTAATATCTTGTGCCACCATAACATCTTCTGCTGCCACAGGCATTCCGCGTAAGCCAAGCAACAGGGAAACCATTCCTTCGTGCATAATACCGCCTTTGGTGAGTGAGGTGATTTCGGGATGACTCAAGAGTGGTTTGTCGAACATCAAACAGTATTCTAACGCCCGACGTGTTAATTCGGCATCCTCGACTGGTGAACCGTCATCACTGCATGCCACTGCTCCGGCTTTGAACAGTTGCCCCAGTTCCGCTAACTCTTTTCCTTCGCGATTTTTACTGATACAACAGATAACATAGACATTGCAATTTTTACTTCGAGCAGCCTGTTGTTGAATAAACTCGACAATAGCTTGCGAATCAATAGGTGGAACGGTGTTTGGGCAACAGGCTATGGAGGTAAAACCTCCATGAATTGCGGCTTTTGTACCGGTTTCGATGGTTTCATCTTCTTCGCGTCCGGGTTCACGGAGATGGACGTGCATATCAATCAAACCAGGTACAACAATTTTGTCCGCAGCATCAAAAACCACATCATCATTGCCGGGAGGAACATCAAACGCAACAATTTTACCCTCATGAACACGAAGATTACAAATTTGATCAATCTGTTGACTTGGATCAATAATATGACCATTGATAATTGATAAGGGCATTTTTTAGTTGATTGTTGATCGTTAATAGTGTTTGCGAGCGAAATCTCAAACCGCAAATGATTATAACTCCGCTTGCGACACTATCAACTATCCACTATCAACTATTCACTACTTATCAACCAACC
>JAITBS010000121.1 GCA_031283515.1 Planctomycetaceae bacterium | reverse complement strand
AATATCTTTAAAATGAAGGATTTTAGCGAAAAATTGGTTTGGCACAATTCTTGCATTTAATAATCACCATACTAAACGAGAGGAGACAGGTAGTCTCTCTGATTGTTTACTTCCGGTTTAACAACAAAATATTAAAAAGATTTAGCCATGAAAAAGAATTTCCAATACTTGAACGTTCAAAATATCAAAGTAAACGTAAAAACATTCGGCAATTTCGGAAAATTCAATATTCCAGAATTATCTCCTGTCAAAATAGGTAGGGGGGGGGGTCTGGGCAACAAAAGGGCGTTCACATTGGTCGAACTTCTTGTAGTGATTGCGATTATCGGCGTGTTAATTGCTCTTCTGTTGCCGGCAGTTCAAGCCGCACGTGAAGCTGCAAGACGAATGCAATGTTCCAATAACATGAAACAAATTGGTATTGCCCTTCACAATTACCACGATACCTATGATTCATTGCCGGCGGCAATCAATTACACCGGAACGGCAACCTCAGCGGCAACTTCTAATCCTTATTGGGCTTGGCAAACGTCGATTGCCCCGTTTCTTGAATTACAATCTCTTTATGATACTTTAGAGGTCAGAACGAAAACTTTAGCATCGGTTGTTACCGAAATTAAAGACGAAACAACTCAAGGAAATATCTGGTATGAAATTGTGAAAAAACCGCTTCCGGCTTTTCGTTGCCCTTCTGATGATGGTAATAATTTAAACACAACACGGGATTTTGGTAGCGGAACTCCTTTTTTACAAAAGTCAACCAAACCACTCGGAACAGCAAATTATATTCTTAGTCAAGGATTACATTTCGCAACTATTGATTGGTCATTGTCTCCGTTTTACAATAAAGGTGCTCCACATGGAGTTTTTTATGCCAATTCGTGGCATAATTTTAATGCGGTTACCGATGGTACAAGTAACACATTGGCATTAAGTGAACGTGATACAAAACACGAAGCAACTATTTGGTTCGGAGGTTCACAGGTCAATGATCAGGCTTACGGCGGAATTCGTTCTATTGGGCGTACCCATATTGAATTAAATTTGGCAATAGAAAATAACGATCTTGGTCAAGTAACAACAACCAATGGACAAAAAGGATTTTCAAGCCGTCATTCAGGAGGTGCTAATTTTCTTTATGTTGATGGCTCTGTCCATTTTATTCCTAATACCATCAATAGTGTCGTCAATTCAACAATCTGGACATCCGCAGATGGAATCAAAGACCTTACTACCGCCGGAGTTTATCAATGCCTTGCTGAACGAGATGACGGACGTGCCGTATCTCCATAATTTTTTGTGTCGATAATTTTCACACTTTATCAACAAATTAACCAATCAACAAATTAAAATGAGTTCAAAACTATTTATTGTATTATTTCTTTCTGTTGCAGTTTTTAAAACAACTTTTCAAATGCAGCCGACAATGGCACAAGAGGAAAAACATTTGAAAAAACCGAACATTATTTTTGTTCTGGCAGATGATCTTGCGCGAGGCGATATTGGAGCTTATGGTCAAACGAAAATTAAAACACCCGTGTTAGACCGAATCGCTAAAGAAGGAATGCGTTTTACTCAAGGTTACAGCGGCGCCAGTGTTTGTGCCCCTTCACGCGCATCATTAGTAACAGGTTTACACACAGGACATTGCCCCATTCGAGCCAATCGGGAAATAAAACCGGAAGGACAAAAACCACTCCCAGAAAATACCTATACCATCGGTAAACTACTAAAAGAAAATGGTTATGCGACTTTATGTTCCGGTAAATGGGGAATGGGAATGTTTGATACAAGCGGAAGTCCACTCAAAATGGGATTCGACCATTTTTACGGTTATAATTGTCAACGTCATGCCCATTCGTATTTTCCAACGTATCTTTATGAAAATGATAAACGTGTTGAGTTGGACGGCAAAACATATTCACAAGATATTATTATCCAAAATACGTTACAATGGATTCGTGAACATAAAGATAAACCATTTTTCCTTTTCTATGCCGCAACACTTCCGCACGGAAATTATGAGATTGACGATCTTGGTATTTATAAGGACGAAAAAGATTGGAATGATCGGCAAAAAACTTATGCCGCCATGGTAACACGGCTTGACACACAAGTTGGTCAAATTCTTGATCTTCTCAAAGAGTTGAATCTTGACGAGGAGACGATTCTTTTTTTTGCCGGAGATAATGGTTCCTCATTTGACCCCAACTCGCCCATTTCGCAACTTTTCAATTCCCAAAACGGATTGCGCGGCTATAAACGTTCACTTTATGAAGGCGGATTACGTCAGGCGTTTCTTGCCCGTTGGACAAAACATATTACCGCCGATACGGTAAACGATACACCAATTGCTTTTTGGGATATTCTTCCGACAGTTGCCGAACTTGTGGGCGGTAAAATTCCCGTTGGAGTTCCGTCAGACGGCGTTTCTATTTTACCAGCACTTTTCAAAGGTCAATCGTTAGAACGTGATACGTTTTATTGGGAACTTCACGAAGGTAAATCCATTCAAGCCGCTCGTTGGAAAAATTGGAAATTTATCAAAAATGATACAAAAAAACCGATTGAATTATATGATTTACAAGCTGATCCCAATGAATCAAACGATTTGGCAAGTAAACATCCTGATCTTATTAAAACCGGTGAAAATTTACTGCGGACATTACGTACAGAATCACCCGACTGGCAACTCAAAGATTAAACAATAACAATAAAATATCGTAATATTTCAGTGGAATTTTTTTAGAACACGAAATACACAAAAAAACACGAAATACACGAAATTTATAATATTTCAGTGGAATTTTTGTTTTTCGATTTTCACCCCGAAAGGGGCAGTTGTTAGTTGATAGTTGAGAGTGGATAGTTGATAGTGCCGCAAGCGGATTACGACCAAAACGGTATTATTCCGCCTGTAAACTCTCCACTATCAACTCTCCACTATCAACTACTCGCTTGACCTACGGTTATGAAAATACCACCCTTTCAGGGTGAAGAACCCCAAATAATAATTCCACTGAAATATGACGAATTTTTAGAGGAGTCCCATTGTTACTCTAAAACGGTTACGAAATTGGGATGTTTGATTTATTCCTCTTCGATTCTTATATTTCGGTACCATGCTTCACTTGGATTACCGCCGTGAATTTGTAAACCAATAATTCCGATTTTGGGAATCTTATCATCGTTTTCCGTGTAATCAACCGTCATTTTGCCATTGAGATAGAGTTTAATATTGTTATCCTTGCAAACTATTTTTAACTCATTCCAATCATTCGGACGGAAAATTGTTTTCACTTCGTCAAGATTGGCTTCAGCGAGAAATTTTCCTCGCCGCGCTTCATCATAAAGGCAACCCCAAAATTGTTCTGTCTCCGTCATATCCGCTTGATAACCCGAAACTTCATTCGGTCTTTTTTTATCTTCGGTCAACCGTTTTGACCGAAATTGAACGCCGGCATTGGCACCTTTACCCAATACCTTGACTTCAAGATGTAACGTAAAATTGCCGTACTCTTTTTTTGTACATAAAAATTCATTGCGTGATATTGATTTTTCCAGAGTACCGCCGACAATTGCGCCGTCCTCAATCCTGAACAAAGAAAGATTTCCTTCCCAACCCTCAAACGTTTTAGCATCGAAAATCGGTTGCGCTTTTAATTGACTTTGAATTTTATCTTTTATTTCTGCAACACGTTTTTTATCAATATCGCGTTTTGCAATTGTTTCCGCTTTTTGAATCATTGCGAACTTTTGCTCAAGCGGCAAACCAAACTGACGAATAATTCGGAGGTATCCGCTCAACATCCGAATCCTATATTTCTCTACCGGATGATTTTCCGCAATATCAATTAAAAACGGAGCCGCGTCCGGTGAACTCCATTTACCAAGTAACATTGTTGCATAGTCAACAATGTTATTTTCCGTACTTTTTGTACAATCCGCGATAACTTCACACGCTTTATGATTTCCGATGAAATACAATAAATCCATTAAAAACTGTTTATTTTTTACATCACCGATATTTTTGAACTTTTCGATTACAGTAACACTTTCATCACGGGCAGGAATTTTTCGGCAAACCGTCATCAATGCGTCACGTAAACCATTCTTTTCTGTTTCAGAATCAGAAGGCGATTTTTGAAATAAATTTATCAGAAATTCCAGATCGGCTGGTGTTGCAACAATGATTTGTGAAAAAGCACGATAAGCGGCAACTTTAATGTCAATATCTGAATCATTAAAAAGCAGTTTAATTTTCTCAACCGCCTCAGTAATACGCCGTTCTTCAATCACTTTCAACGCCGTAAGCCGGAAAACTTTATTATTCGAATCAAGATTCTTTATTATTGTTGTATTAAATTCTGTTCCCCGCAACATTGTTAAGCTTTCCTTACCGGCATCTGCAACCGCATTGTCCGAAGAACTAACTGCAACAAAAAGCGTATCAATACTCCTCATATCACCAATTTTGCCCAACGCATTAATCACCGCAATTTTCACATCTGTATCGTCAGATTTCGCTAATTCAATCAACTCCGGTATTGCCGATTGTTCTTTTCGAATACCAAGAATTTCAATGAATGTAATTTTTTTGTTACCGGAAGATCGTGAAAGATTGTCAAGAATCAATTGGCATACTTGCGGTGATTTGATTTTGACGGCAATAGTACATGCTGTTTTAAAAGCGGTTTCATCGTTTGATACGAACAGATCCGCCAATATTTGTAATCCATTGGTCTCCTCCAGTAAAACATAAGATTGTGCCGCAGCAGACCAGACAGCGGGAAACTCTGGATGTTGCCGTAACTCTTTGAATATTTCTATTGCCGCATTATTGTTATTGTCGGCAAGGAGTTGTTCGGCGGCAGACAAGGCAGCGGTTGCTGCGTCTTGTCGAAAAGGGGAATTACTGTTTGACAAAATGGTTTTTATTTTTTTTACAGCATTTTCCGAGGCAATTTTTCCAAGTGCAAGAATGGCGGATTTCGCAATAGTAGGATCAGAGTTTTCAGTCAATTTAATGAGTTGAGTCTCTGATTTTGCGTTACGAACAGCACCAAGCGATTCAATAACACCTGCCAGATTTTTTCCTTGAAGTGATTCGAGCGATTCCTGTAACGCAACAATACCGGCATCACCGATGTTGACCAGTGCCGTACGTACTGTAGTATTCAGCTCTTCATAAACAAGCAATTTCTTCAATTCAGGTACTGCCGCTTCCGTACCGTTTTGTGTCAGATTGAAGATTGCTTTTGACGCTTCATAAAATTGAGAGTCTGACAGTTTTGTGTTACTATCTTTAAACAGATCTTGCAGAATTTTTATATTATTCTTCGTTACTTCGCCGGAAGGATTTCCTGATTGAGCGAGGAGGAATGAACCTGCAAGTAAAACAAAAATTGTACAAAAAAATATTTTTCTCATTTTAATTTTAGGATAAAAGGCGGATATCATCAAAAAAACAGGCGATATTTTTCCGAAACATTAATTTAGTGATAACTGACGGTTGAACCGCTAAAACCTTAGTGATTCTGATATAGTGATTCTGATATTATTTATCGGCAACACAAACATTTATGAATCATTTTTCGGTAAATGGTGATTTATACTTCGGTCATTTAGGAATGAACATTCATCATTTGATAACTTATTGCTGTAAATTTATATTACAAATTCAAACGATCCAAGGTTCGCGCCATGCGCGTGTTTTTAACCTATTTGCCTGTTGATCGTTGATGAAGGTATTATTTTTTGGATCGAAAAGGAGTTCACGTTTTAGTAACCAGGACAAAGCAGCGGCATGACAAGCGATATGGGTACTGCAAACAACATCGGCGTTACATACAGGCAGTTCGCGTGTTTTGACGCAGTCGATAAAGTTACGGATATGTGATTCCGGGTCCTCGCCGTGTGTTCCGTCGCTTCTTTTGCCGTAGATGCTAAAATCTTTTGTGAGTTCGCTTCGGAGAGAATCGGGCGAGACGGCGATTTGACCGCTGTCCCCTGTTTCAACCCAACCGTTTTCACCTTCAAAACGCACTGCACAATTTCCCAATCCCATCCAACCGCTTGGACGTGAAACAAGTTTTACGCCGTTTTCGTACAGTCCATATAAGATATGATTATCAGACCAATATTTGACGGGAGCGGAACCATCAGCACCAACAGCCCATTGGCAAAGATCAACCGTGTGCGCCGCCCAATCATGAAATTTTGCACCGGAATCAAAATCGTAATGTGCACGCCAACCGCCTTTGACATATTTTTCGTTATAGGGCCGCCATGGAGAAGGACCGAGCCAAAGATCCCAATCAATATCATTAGGATTGGGCAATGGTTGGGCTGGTAACCAGTCGTAGATAACATTGAGATAATAAGTTGCTGCGTGAACTTCTTTGAGTTTGCCGAGTTTTCCGTTACGGGCGAGATCGACGGCGGTTTTGAAGTTACCAAGACTTCGGCGTTGAGTACCGCCTTGAAATACGATACCGTAACGTTTTATTGTGCCGGCGAGTTGCCGGCAGAGGTCAATAGTAATTGCACAAGGTTTTTCGGAGTAAACATCTTTACCGGCTTGGGCGGCATAGATTGATGCGTGAGCGTGCCAGTGATCACCGGTGGCAATGAGTACCGCATCCATGTCTTTTCGTTCCAGTAATTCTCTGAAGTCGCGGTACAAACCGCAATTTTTAACACCGTAATCTTTTTCCACCCGATTTCTACAATTTTCACGTCTTTCGCGTTGGACATCGCAAGCGGCGAGAAATTGGACATCTGGTTGTGTCAGAAAGCGTTTCAGGTCATGCCAACCGCGTCCGCCGACACCGATAATACCGAGAGTTATTTTGTTACTGGGTGAGGTTTTCCCGTCACGTCCAAGTATGGCGGCGGGCAAGAAGGTCGGGACAAGAGATATTGTTGCAGTAACCGATGCCGCTTTAAGAATATCACGCCGTGAAAAAACTGTTTTAGCCATAAAAAATCTCCTCATTCTTTCAGGGTTATCGAATAATTGTAATTTTTATTACAATTGTTTACAAAAATGGTTTTTTAAATTTCTGGATTTCAGGTAGTTTTCTCAACATTCACTTCAGAAAAACAATAATGCAAGTTTATCAAATACATTAATTTTGTCAACACTTGATGACAATGTTGAAGGCAAAATATCGTTTTTCAAATAATGATGAACTTACGTAGAATGGGATTATTTCCATTGAACGTTAGGTAACCTATTGCCAAGAGACATTTCTCCAATGGTTATATTGGCAACGGTTTTCATTTACGATCATGTTGGTTATTACCGATGGTAATATTTTATTGTTTCGATTTCAATTCAAGTGTAAACGAATTTGTACCGTTTTTAACTTCAATATGAAAGGGAGTTGTCTGTTCATTCACATAGAGTAGCGGAAGTGATTCCACATTTTCTATTTTTTCTTCAATGATACCGGTAGCGGAGTTTGTGTGTGTTTTGCCTGTTGATTTTTCTTTCAATTTTGAAACAGTTACTGTGTATTCTCCTTCTGCCGTACCGCCGTTGGCACGACCGAAAAGTGTTTGAGTCTGACATTTTCCATCGGAGCCTGTTATTCCGAATGCA
>JAITBS010000118.1 GCA_031283515.1 Planctomycetaceae bacterium | reverse complement strand
AACTTCCGCATGATTTTGAATTTCCTTATCGAGAGTCGGATCGACTTGAAATTTGTAGTCGTTTCTCCAATAATCGAGAAACCCGTACAACGCATAAGCGGCATAGGTTTTACCGGTATTATTTTTGCCGCAAACAACCGTTAAATTGCCGAGTTCATACTCTGCACTTTCCAATATTCCAAGATTTTTGATAGTAATTTTCATTGTTTTGACCTTGTTCGTCAAGGGCAAATAAAATGCTCTTGCTTTTATTTTGAATTTTTATTATGATTCCGTCATTCCTAATTGGAAGGATAACAATTATAGAATCTCAACTCAATACCAATTTTGAAAACTTACTTGCATTGCACATTGAAGGTTCTCAAATGAAAATCCCAGTAGAAGATTGTCAAAGTTCAAATTCCACAGCAACATCGCGGCACTGGTTGTTTGGGTCATTTATTATTGCTTTCATTGGAGCGTTAGTATTGACGTTTGTTCAGCAAATTCTTGTTCAAGACTATGAACAGCGGTCAATTACCACAGATTTTGTACTTCGTTTCCTCCTGAATATTTTTTCGTGGGGATTGGTTGTTCTGCTCTTCCCGAAATACCTTTTGGCGGTTTGGTTTTTTCTTGTTGCATTATATCAAACGGGAATTTTTTTTTACTATTCTTATTTTCATGTTCCGCCTTCGTTTGCGGTATTGAACAATAATTCCGATGAAGGAATGGAAGTTCTCGGAACAATTTTTGATTTTTTCCCTTGGAAAACATTTTGTTTTTTTCTATTGGTTGCCGGTTTACAATTTTATGTACTTCGGCAACGTCAACGTTTTTCATTCCCTTTGCTAAGGCGATTGTTGTACGCGATTGTTTGTCTGGTAATTTTTGCCGGTTTGTTGGTAGGACTCAATAAAGGAAGCCGACGTTTGACTTCCCCTTTTGTTTATCCTTTGGAACCCAAGGTTGCCAAGTTTGGTTTATTACCGGTGTGCCTTCACGAGGCGTGGTTTCTCCAACATCATTCCATTCAAACATTTTTAGAAAATGCCCGCCAACAGGAAACTCAACAAAGTGATCTGCTGCATCATGAATACCATCCGCCGCATGAATGGAAAAATATTGTCATTCTTCAGGTTGAGTCGTTGGATTACGCGGTTATTCGTCTGAAAAAAGAAGGTAAAGAAGTTATTCCGTTTATCAATTCATTATTGGATCAGTCGTTGAACTACCGAATCTGGACACAACCCTCTTATGGTTCGGCAACTGCTGATTTTGTTATGTTGAATGGTTGTTTGCCAGCAAAAGGTCTTTTTAATTACAATATTCCGAGTTATTCCTTTCCTTTATCGTTACCGGCTTTTTTGAAAGAACACGGTTATCAGACTTTTGCCGTACATGGAGTTCGCGGCTCATTTTATAATCGTCAACAAGCGTTTAATGCGATGCGGGTTGACCATTTTATTTTCCGCCAAGAATTAGTAGAGGCATTACAAAAACATCCCGAAAAATATGAACCGCTACTCGATACGCTTTCTATAAAACAAGCGTTAAAAGATCAATGGTTGGATGATGACATTTTGTTTGCGTATTCCCAAAAAACCTTAGAAGAAAATCAAAAACCAAACCAACGTAATTTTTTCCTGATCATCACTACCAGTTCTCATGGTCCTTGGTACGATAACTACAATGATATTATTCCGGTTGAGCGAACTTCACAAGACCGGTACTTAAATTCGATTCACGTTTTCGATCAACGTTTGCGCCGTTTTTACGAATCGTTACCGGAGGGAACCTTGTTGTTTATTTATGGGGATCATACACCGCATTTTATTTCCGGCAATTATGTTTCCGATATTGTTGGGGGAAAACATTTTGTACCGTTGATCATTTCGGTCAAAGGAGAAAATATTCATGATCATCAAAGTGTAACCCTTCATGATCAAATCAGTTTGCGTGATGTTTATTCGTACATTAAAAATACCGTACAAGAACAACAGAAAAAAGAACAACCAATCACAACCGCAACTGATTCGAAAATTGATAGGCAAATAAAATAAAACGTAATATATCAGTGGAATTTTTGTTTTTCGATTTTCACCCCGAAGGGGTGCGATTTTCATAACCGCAGGTCATCGACCTGCGGATGGACAGCACCAACATTTCTACTGTCTGAAAGACAGAATTTTAAAAACCAAAAGTGTGATTCGGGGTGAAGAATAAAAAATAATAATTCCACTGATATATTACTATAAATGAAAATTCCACAGAATAATTACTCAATTACGAAACAGATATAAATTATGTCTCATTTATCCAGAAGGCAACTCCTATTAACCGGAAGTACGGCGATGTTTTTTTCGGGTACTTCTACTTCTTCACCGACGTTAGCGGAACCCAATCGTTTGTCGTCATTCCGTTACGCACTGAATTTCGGAACACTTCGCGGTTTTAAACTCTCTCTTGAAGAGGAAATTGATCTTGCCGCTCAAGCCGGTTATGACGCCATTGATCTTTGGCTCCCCGAATTAAATACATATCGTAACAACGGTAAAAAACTCTCTGATCTTCGGAAACGAATTGAAGATCATGGTCTTAAAGTTGCCGGATGTGTTGCGTTTTTTTCTTGGATTGTTGATGACGATGCGGTTCGGCAACAAGGCATCGAACAAATGAAACGAGAAATGGAATGGTGCCGCGAAATCGGCGGCAACCGAATCGCCGCAACCGCTGCCGGTACAACAAATCAACGATTAGATCATTTCAAAATTCTTGGTCAACGTTATCGAACCATTTTAGAAATCGGGGAACAACAAGGTGTTATTCCTCAACTTGAAATCTGGGGGAAATCATTAACATTGGGTTGTCTTGCTGATGCGCTTGCTGTTGCGGTTTATTCGGAACATCCTCAAGCGGAGTTGTTGCTCGATATTTTTCATCTTTATCGCGGCGGAAGTTCTTTTGAATCGTTGTCGCTTTTGAATGGTCAAAAGTTGACCAATTTTCATGTCAACGATTATCCGTTGAATCCGCCGCGTGAACAGGCTGAAGACAAAGATCGTGTTTATCTTGGTGATGGTGTTGCGCCAATTAAGCAGATTTTCCGAACACTTCGAGAGATTGGTTTTACCGGTTTTTTGTCGTTTGAAGTTTTCAATCCCGATTATTGGGCAACAAATAATCCGCTTCTTGTTGCAAAAACCGGTCTTGAAAAAATGAAAATGGCAGTATCGCTCTGATAATTGTTATATTTATCGACAGAGTCCGCAGATTACGCAGATATTCGCAGATTTTTAGAGATTATTTTTTAAGTCCGTTTAGTAACAATTATTTATTTTTAATTGATTTTGGGTGCTATTCCTTCCGGTCTCAACCGGTTATTTTATTCACTGATTCCGTTGACGGATTTTGGTCGTTTGGCTCGTTGGTCTTACGAACTTGACCGCATCAACACACTTGAAAAACGTACACAAATATTATCCGATTCGGAATTACGTAAGGAGAGTTTATCGCTTCGATATCGGGCGCGAAGCGGTGAAGCATTACGTTTGCTGTTACCGGAAGCGTATGCGTTGGTTCGTGAAGCGGGAAGACGAACCATTGATATGCGTCATTTTGATGTACAAATTCTTGGCGGAACGGCAATGTTCCATCGTTCTATTGTTGAAATGCAAACCGGTGAGGGTAAAACGCTTACTGCAACCTTACCAATGTATCTGAACGCTTTGATTGGTAAAGGAGCGTTGTTGGCGACGGTCAATGATTATCTTGCGAAACGTGATGCTGAATGGATGGAACCGATTTACAATGCGCTTGGTATGAAAGTCGGAATTATCCAAACGGAAATGCAACAAGACCAACGTCGGGAAGCTTATTATTGTGATGTAACTTATGGTACGGCAAAAGAATTTGGGTTTGATTTTCTTCGTGACCGGTTATTGCTTCGGCGAATTCGTGAAGGCGAACATGATTTACTGGGAGCGATGCTTGATGGAGCTGTACAAGAAAATGAAAAACCAGTACAACGTGATTCTTTTTTTGCATTGATTGACGAAGCGGACAGTATTTTGATTGACGAAGCCAGTACGCCGTTAATTATTAGTGCGTTGCCGACGGAGGATGAAAAGCGTGAAGTTGAGTGTTACCGATGGGCGGCGGAAGTTGCTTCGCAGTTCAAAGAAGACCTTGATTATGAATACGATCACGAAAAACGAAAAGTCGAATTGACGCGAGCAGGACGAATGAAAGCCCGACTTCTTAATAAACCGGAAGCTCTTGACGACACCGGACTGTATCATATTTACGAATTTGTGCAACGGGCTATTTTTGTTAAAAGAGAATATCAGCGTGATGAGCATTATGTTGTTCGAAAGGGGGAAATTGTTATTGTTGATGAATTTACCGGTCGGCTTGGTGAAGGCAGAAAGTGGAGAGATGGAATTCATCAAGCGGTGGAAGCGAAGGAAGGTGTTGAAGTAACAGTGGCAACCGGTCAAGCGGCGCGTGTTACGGTGCAGGATTATTTTTTACGTTTCGAAAATATTGCCGGAATGACGGGAACTGCGGCGGCTTCGAAAGGGGAACTCCGAAAAATATATCGTTGCAAAGTGATTCCGGTTCCGACCAATCAACCGCCTCGAAGAGTGAAGTTAGCGACGCGTGTTTTTGCGACGGAAATGGCGAAATGGAATGCGATTGTGCAGGAAGTGATTGATGTTCACAAAACCGGACGTCCCATTCTGATCGGAACACGTACGATTGATAAATCAATTATTCTTGCGGGACTTCTTAGAAAGGCAGGAATTGAACACAATGTTCTGAATGCTTATCATATTGCGGAGGAAGCGGAGATTGTTTCGCGGGCAGGGGAATGGGGTAAGGTGACGGTTTCGACCAATATGGCGGGACGTGGAACGGATATTAAGATACCGGCAACAGTGAAAGAACTTGGCGGTTTGCATGTTATTTGCACGGAAATGCATGAATCGGCAAGAATTGATCGGCAATTGATTGGGCGTTGCGGACGGCAGGGCGATCCGGGAACGTACCGGCAATATCTATCGATGGAAGATGAACTATTGGAAAAAGCGTTTGGACCCAAAAAAGCGAAAAAGTATAAACAATTAGGGCAACGTAATCCCAACCGGAATTTTAACAGACGAATAGGTTTATTTCGTCGTGCGCAACGTAAAGTCGAAACGAAAAGTTTCCGTAACCGAAAAACAATGCTTTATTACGAAAAAGAACGTAAAAAAATCCAACGTTCTATGGGACAAGACCCTTACCTTGATACGCCGAATTAGTGGGGAGTTGCGAGTGAAATAACTGTCCGTTTTATTTATTAACGGTTTGAATATTTTTCAAATAGTCCGCAGATAACGCAGATGTTCGCAGATTATTTTAAAACGTTATTGAAATAAAAAACAATCGCTTCTTTAGTCTGTTCTCTTTTTCGTATGTTTTATTATGTCTTTCTGTTTCGTAATTTTCAAAAAATAATCTCAAAAAATCTACGGATTAAATATTTACGAAAATCGGCGTAATCTGCGGACTAAAAACTTGCGAAAATTTGCGTAATCTGCGGACTAAAAACTTGCGAAACATTGTGATTGGGTTGTTGTTTTTTGGTATTTGAGATGATATAGTAAAACGACCTTGAAATGAGGGCTGTTTTTATCGAGCGGCGGTGTCGATAAATTTTGTCTTTTTACGGACATACCAGCAAGAAAAGTACCGTTTTAATTTTTTAAAAACATTTAACAAGGAGTTTTCACAATGACACGAAAAAATTGTTGTTTAGTGATTTGTTTGTTGGTTTGTATGTCGGCGGTGATGTTTTTGTTACCGTTTTGTGTTGGAGCGGAGCCGGTTCGTTTGATTTTCGATACTGATATTGGTAACGATGTTGACGATACGATGGCGTTTGCGGTGATTCATGCGTTACAAAACCGTAACGAATGTGAGTTGCTGGCAGTAACGACCACAAAGGATAATCCTTATGTTGCGCCGATGATTGCTGCGTTGAACACATTTTACGGCAGACCGGAAATTCCGATTGCGGTTGTTAAAAACGGTTCGACGAAAGAGGATGGCAAATACAACCGCCGTGTTCTCGAACTCAAAGACGATGCCGGAAAACCGCGTTATTCCTATAACTTGCCGGCTGTTGACCAACTTCCCGAAGCCGTTTCGTATCTTCGTAAACGTCTTGCCGCCGAACCGGATAACAGTGTCATTCTTGTACAGGTTGGGTTCTTTACCAATCTTGCGCGGCTTCTTGAAACATCCGGCGATGATATTTCACCGCTTTCCGGCAAAGAACTGATTAGCAAGAAAGTCAAATTTCTTTCGCTGATGGCAGCGGCAATCAACGGCAATGCGGAATACAATGTCGAAATTGATATTCCCAGTGCGAAAAAGATGATTGAAAATTGGCCTACGGAGATGATTTTCAGTGGTTGGGAGATTGGCGATCAAATTCAATATCCGCCGAAAAGTTTACAAGACGATTTTAATTACGTTAAATACCATCCGGTCAAAGATGCGTATCATTTTTATCGTGGTTTGGATAATAGCCAACCGACTTATGATTTAACGAGTGTTTTGTATGCGGTGCGGCCGGAACGCGGTTATTTTGATCTTTCGCCGCGGGGAACGGTTAAAGTGCTTGACGACGGCAAAACGATTTTTGAACCGTCTGAAAATGGGAAACACCGTTTTCTCATTGTCAATTCTGT
>JAITBS010000104.1 GCA_031283515.1 Planctomycetaceae bacterium | reverse complement strand
ATTGCGTTCCTCCTCATCCCAAAACTCTCCAAAATAAAATTCTTGATAAACTTTTGACGAACTAGTTGACTTTGTTTATATTCGAGATATACTATGTCTATTAGTCATTTTGACCGCTTCGACTGAAAAATTTGTTTAAATTAGAAAAAAATAGCAAATTATTAAATTAAAACACTCATTTCGACCAATATAATACACAGACACCAAGATAGAGCAATGAGAAGTAAAAAAACACAGGGTGCGCGAGAAGTCATTTTAGATGCCGCTTGTAAACTTTTTAGCAAATTTGGTTATAACAATGTTACGACCCGAATGATTGCCGAAAAAGCCCACGTCAATCAGGGAAGTATTCATTACCACTTCGGCTCCAAAGAAAACTTATATGTCGAAGTTTATAAATTAGCTAATGGTATTACCAATGCATTAGACATTGAAACGCTGCTCCATGAAGAACCAACCCTCCTCAATACTCCCGAAGGAAAAAGTTATGCGATTTTTCGAATTGTTTCCGATTGGTTTCATCGCCATTTTTATAGTGCCGAAGAATGGAAACCCCGACTCATTTTTCGCGAACTGTTTGAACCGTCACCAGTTCATGAACGACTGGTTGAAGAAGTTTTCAAACCGGAAACCCAAAGCCGATTACGATTGTATGCCTTGCTCGCTCCTAATGCACCCTATACCGAAGCCTATGTTTGGGTTCATTACCCCGATTCGCAAGTAGTTTATTACTGGCTCACGAAACAAAATATTATACGTTACCACGGTAACCGTTTTTTTGAAGATAATAAATACCTTCTTATGAAAATCACCATCCGAAATATGCTCCGCGCACTTGATTTGCCTTTAGTCGAAGTATTGAAATAAAAAGGTTCACTTTGTAATTTGATTGGAGTGAAAATGCAATAAGATTAAAGTACAATAAAAATAACAGGTTCGAACTGTTGAAAATAATCCGGAACTTAGATTTTTCATCATTTTTCAACAAAAAACTCAATATGACTGATACTCGTGAGTTACTGTTAAATGCAGCTTGCCAACTTTTTGCAGAACGCGGTTTTAGTAAAGTTACAACACGAATGATTGCCCAAAAAGCGAATGTGAATTTGGGAAGTATTCATTATTATTTTGGTAATAAGGAAGAACTTTATTTTGAAACATTTCGTCTGGCAATCAATGCAGATTTTCCGCTGACCATTGAAGAGCTGTTAGCGGTTGACCCGCATTTACTAACCACTCCCGAAGGAAAAGCTTACGCAATTCAACGCCTGACCTATGATTATTACAACCGCCATTATAACCTTCTCGAAAAATGGAAACGGCAACTCATTTTTCGGGAACTGTTCAACCCCTCGCCGGTGTATCCCAAATTAATGGACAAAGTGTTAAAACTCGAATCAGAAAAAATGATGGAATTTTATTTTATGCTTGTGCCCAATGCTTCCCTTGCTGAAGCGTATGTTTGGGCACATTATCCCGATACTCAGGCAACTTATTATTTAATGGCAGAAACTCCAATTATTGAACATCTTAGTCAGGATTTTATGGAGGAACTAAACCGGAATATTATAAAAACTACCGCTCGAATGATGATTTTGTTACTTGATTTACCGGTTCCCGAAATGTTGAAATGATTGTGAATTTTATTTGAATATTCCTTATATTTATTTTATCACTTATCGAAATATTCAGTTAATATGATTGTTTTGTGATGGTGATATTGTTTGGATGAAGCGGTTTTCCGACTTACTATTTTCCGAATATTCAGATGTAATGAACTAATATTGGTTTCCAAAAAGGATGAATAAATTTCTATTTTTTATCATTTGAAATTTAGACAGACTTTTTAACTTTTTTTCGTGCTTCTTTTCTTTTCGTTATTTTGAGGTTTATAAAAGTGTGAAATATCGTAATCGGAATGATCGATAGTTTCTTGTTTTATTCAAACGGTAACAACACCTCTGATTTTGGATCTTGTCTGTTGTTTATTGTTATGGATCGAACGGATTTCAGAATAACGATGTTTTTTATTGTACTCTTTTTGAATGACAACTATGTTACTTACATTGAATCCCAAGAGGACTGTGATGCACCGTTATTATTCCCTTAATGTTATTAAGGAATTGAGTGATCAACAGGTTCGTTATGCTCCCCGTGATAAAAAAATCGAGCAATGTCGTCGTGCCGAAAAACTTTATCAGGAAATCAACCGGAATGAAACTTATACTTACCGTTTCATTTGTGCCGGTATTACCGACTTTCGGGCGGAAATGCATCAGGAAGCCATGCTTGATGGAAAAAAAGTCAAACATGATCTTCTGCTTTTTATTGAAGATGTTTTTGATGCGGCTAATGTTTCTGTTGCGGAAATCGAGGAAAAAGTCTGGACAATAGAAGAACTTTGTAAACGGTTCAATGTTTCCAGCAAGACGATTTCGCGTTGGCGAAAACAGGGACTTGTTACACGCCGGTTTATTTTTGGAAAGAAGAAACGAGTAGGTTTTTTACAAAGTTCGATTGACAATTTTCTTAAAAATGAAACGAAGCGTATAGAGCGTGGTGAACGTTTTAGCCAATTAAGTGATCAGGAAAAACAGTTTATTATTTCATCAGCGCGGAGATTTGTTGGTACGTCGGTTTCTCCAACGGAAGTTGCGAAACGAATTGCCCGATACATGGGGCGAAGTGTCGAAACAATCCGTTATACATTGAAGACATTTGACGAAAACAATACAGATGTTCCGCTTTTTCCGAACAGAAATACTCCTTTGGAAGAAAATATTAAACAGAAAATATTTGAAGAATTCCGTCGGGGAGTTTCGGTTGAAAAATTAGCCCATGTTTATCATCGGACTCGCGGCAGTATTTACCGAATTATCGGACAACTTCGCGCCAAACGTATTGATGAATTGGTTCTGGATTTTATTGATAATTCGGAATTTCATGAGATCACTTCGGAAAAGGAAAGAATTATTCTTGGGGCAATGCCGGTTAGCGAAGCACAACATTTGCCTAAAAAACGGGCATCTTCGGTAGGATTACCATCATTACCGGAGTTGGTTCCGGTTTTTGTCGAGGTGGCGAACGATTCGGAAAGTTCTAAGGATTCTGGTTCTGAACAGACTGATTCTTCGGGCAGTTTGAATTTACCGCCTTACCTTTCGGGGTTGTACAAAATTCCGCTTCTCAATGCGGAACAGGAGATGCATTTATTTCGCAAAATGAATTACTTGAAGTTCAAAGCCTCGAAACTTCGGGAGCAACACGATCCTTCTCATCCTAAAATTCATTTAATGGCGAAAATTGAAACGTTATACGAACAGGCGGTTGCTACGAAAAATGAGATTATTTCTGCGAATCTTCGTCTTGTTGTTTCTATTGCCAAACGCCATATTGGTCCTTATTCGACATTTTTTGATCTGATAAGTGACGGTAATTTTTCGTTACTTCGGGCGGTTGAGAAGTTTGATTATAGCCGCGGGAATCGATTTAGTACGTATGCAACTTGGGCGGTTACGAGAAATTTTGCCCGAACGATTCCTGATGAAAAGAAACATCGTGACCGGTTCCATTTGAATGAGGAAGAGTTGCTGAGTGCAACAATTGATATGCGAGGAAACTTACAACAAGAAGAAAAAGATCAATTTGAACGCCGTCAACAAATCGGTTATCTTCTTAACGAATTGGATGAACGGGAACAAAAAATTATTATTAGTCGATTTGGAATTGGCAGTACGGATGCGCCGTTAACACTCAATGAAGTAGGAGCGGAAATAGGAGTTACGAAAGAGCGTGTCCGGCAAATCGAAGCAAGAGCTCTTGCCAAACTCCGAAAAGTTGCCGAAGAAGAAAACCTCGAAATTCCAGGACTGTAATTCCGTAATAATTTCTTAGCGTTCATAGTTTTGGCTGGTAATTTAAGCAATTTTTTATGCAACGGTTAATTTTGATAATCGTTTATTGATGATTGATTCAATTTTGTTACGTCCTGAAAGGACAGGATATTAGTTGATAGTTGATAGTGGAGAGTGTCGCAAGCGGGTTAAAAACGTTTGGGTATTACACCGCTTGCGACACTATCAACTATCAACTCTCCACTATCAATTCTATTGCTCTTTCAGACCGAAATTGTTGGCGATGATTTTGTAACGATTATATTGTCTTTTCAGGACGAGGAAGAACAGAACAATGCGTAAAAATAAAAATTCCAGTAATATATTACCAATCAAGTGACTGCAAGAAGTATATATTGTTTCGGAAAATAAAGAGAATTTGCAATAAGAAATGAAATTGTTCTTCAAATCGAATGGTTCAAATTGACGATGAGATTTTGAACGTTATTGCGTAAAAAATTAGTCCGCAGATTTTCGCAGATTGACACAGATCAGTCTGCAGATTTCACTGATTAATGCAGATTAGTCAGTAGATTACACAGATTAACGCAGAAAAATAATCTGCGTAATCTACGGGTTATATCCAAAATGCCCAAATTAACTCGCAACTACATACCAGCTTGTGAACATTAAGAATTTTTTCGGGAACTGGAAAATTATAAAGAAATACGATAAAATATTGCGAATAATTTGGTCGATAAACGATGAATAGAGTATTTTTTTGGATTTGATATTACTCGATGCTAGATGATAAAGAGGAGAATCCCGTGCCTCAAGATAATGAAAATAAAACAGATGATTTCGATTTCGACTTCAATTTCGAAGAAGAAAATAACGAAAACAAACTCGGAGAACTCTTGTCCGATAGTCCTTTTAACTCCGCTCTTTCGGACGAAGCAGAACTACAAAATGAAACGGAATTGCCGGAAAATGAAAACCTGTCGTTTCCTCCTATTGACGAAAATTTGGGCGAAATTCCGTCAACATTTCTGACAGAAAATTTAGAAGAAACAACCATTGGCGAAACTCCAGAAAAAACCAGCCCAATTGAAATAAATTCTGATACCGCGAAAAAAACCAGCGAAAAAAAGAAAGAACAAAAAGATAGAACACCAATGGAATTGGGTGCCAACTTGACTTTAATATTAGGCGGACTTTTATTATTTGGGTTGATTGCGTTCAATATTTTCTTGCTTGTTTTTCAACCTTATAAAGATATTGGGGTTAGTTTTTCTGCGACAATTTATTATTTGGTTGGTTTTGATCTTATTGCTGGGATTGGTATTGTTGCGGTTCCGTTCATGTTTTATAGGTACAGAAAAGAGAATGATTTGTTCCAAACGATGCTTGGAATTTCGGTAATGGCAATATCATTTGCTGTTCTCATATTGATGACCGAATTTTTACGTTACGATTACACCTCGAAACCTGCTTCCGCAATACCGACAGTTGCACCGGTTGTTCTTTCGAACACCATACCGTCAGAATAAAAAATTACGAATATTCTCTTTGGAGTTGAAAATAGCAGGTTTGTTGTCGTGTTTTGAGTGATGTCGGGTGTTAATCCATTTATCAGTACAATATCCTTGTTTTGTGATCGAACATGATTTGTGTTATCATTGCGTGCGGCAGCCATACCCGAATGATTACCGAACACCAAAATCTTGCTGCTGATGGTGTCTCATTTGTGGAACTTCGGCTTGATTTTTTGCGGCGGGAACCCGATATTCACCGTTTAATTCCCGACCGTCCAACGGCAATTATTGTTACGGTACGGCGGATACAAGACGGCGGTCTTTGGCGCGATACCGAAGAAAAACGCCTCCAATTACTCCGATCTGCTATTGTTGCCGCACCGGAATTTGTTGATTTGGAGGTTGATATTGCAGACAAAATTCCGCCGTTCGGACAAACGCGCCGAATCATCAGTTATCACAATCTCGAAGAAACACCGGAAAATCTCGAAGCTCTTCACCGTGAAATGTTGACGAAATCACCGTATTTTATCAAAATTGCGGTCAATCCTAAGACGGTGGAGGATATGTTCCGGTTTGTTGCTTTTGTTCGGGAAAAAAATCGAAAGGCAAAACAACTTGGTGATAAAGGTGTTCGGGTTATTGGAATTGGCATGGGCGAAATGGGAAAAGCGACGCGGATTTTGGCAAAAAAATTCGAAATGCCGTACACTTACGCCACATTTTCCCAAGACCGAATGATTGCTCCCGGCATGTTGGTTTATAAAGAATTACTTGATTTATACCATTACGATCAAACCAATACCGATACAACTGTTTACGGAATTATCGGCAATCCTATTGGACACAGTTTGAGTCCGTTAATTCACAACCGATCATTTATTGAACAAAAAATTAACGCGGTTTATGTTCCATTTCCGTTGGAGGATCATAATGTTCCTGATTTTATTGATCGGGCGAAGGAATTTGATATTCGGGGTTTAAGTGTAACAATACCGCACAAGGTTGCAGTGATGAAGCATTTGACCAAGATGGATCCGGCGGTTGAGAAGATTGGGGCGTGTAACACGTTGGTATTTCGGGATGGGGAACGGCTCGGTTACAACACTGATTATGTTGCGGCGGTATCCAGTATTGAAGCATCGATGGGCGGGAATTTTATGGACGAAAAAAGTGTTCTCGACGGCAAAAACGCTTTAATTCTTGGTGCTGGCGGTGCAGGAATGGCGTTGGCTTACGGATTAAAAAAACGCGGCGTTTTAGTAACAATTACCGATATTAACGGTAATCGTGCTTATGATTTGGGTAAACATCTTGATTGTGAAATTATTGATTGGAAGTCGCGGGACAAATTAAAACTGGACATACTGGTTAATTGTACGCCGATTGGAATGCATCCGAATGTGGATGAATCACCGTTTGATAAATCGGCACTTCGTCCGCGAATGGTTATATTTGATGCGGTATATAATCCGGAAAATACGTTACTTCTTAAATTGGCAAGAGAAAAGGGGTGTATTGCTATTTCTGGGGTAGAAATGTTTGTTGGTCAAGCCTGCTTACAATTTAAACTTTTTACTGGTCAGAAAGCCTCTGCTTCTTTGATGCGGAGTCTTGTTCGCGACGCGATGTCTGCGGTTCATTAAAATTGTGTAACACTTTTCCGCCGCTCAAAGATTGGTTGTTAATTTAGATATACTTCTGACGAGTAACTGTCTATTTTATCAACAGGGAATCTCTAAAAATTAATTTTAACCACAGAGGACACAGAGAACGCAGAGAACGCAGTGAAAATTTTAATTTGAATCAAAATTTAATTTTTTGTAATATTTCAGTGGAATTTTTGTTTTTCGATTTTCACCCCGACAGGGGTGTGATTTTCATAACCGCAGGTCATCGACCTGCGGACTCGTGTCGATAACAAACCTCTGTCTGAAAGACAGAATTTTA
>JAITBS010000671.1 GCA_031283515.1 Planctomycetaceae bacterium | reverse complement strand
TCCGGTTTGCTGCAAAATGCGATACTTTTGAGGAATTTTATAAACAATTGAACATTGATAAAACGTAATCGTGATTGTTCGCTATCAACATTTAACTCATACCTATTTTTTAAATTATGTTTCGTATTGCTGTTATTTTTATTGGGATTGTGCTTTTTTTTCCTCTCTCCACTACCAATGCCCAACAACGTCCGAATGAGCGTCGCGAAGGTGAGCAACGTAAAAAATTCAATAGCAATCAGCAATTGCCGTTGCAAAAATCTTTACAATCACCGATGATTGCGAATGTGTCTTCTCAAAATCCATTCGATTCTAAATTGGAGTTCAAACCGAAAAACAAAATTGATGTACTCATTGCCGCTTCTTTGAAACGTCATAAGATAGAACCTTCAAAACTTTGTAGTGATGAAGTTTTTATTCGTCGGGTTTATCTTGACACGATTGGAACATTGCCGGATGCTCAAACGGTTAAGGATTTTCTTGCCGACAAGAAAACCGATAAACGTTCTAAATTGATTGATCGGCTTCTGGCGCAAAATGAATTTATTGATTATTGGACGTTAAAGTGGTGTGATATTCTTCGGGTCAAGGCGGAGTTTCCGATCAATCTTTGGCCCAATGGAGCGATGACATACTATCGTTGGATTCACGAAGCGATTCGCACGGAGATGCCGTATCATCAAATTGCCCGAACTCTTTTAACTGCGGACGGTAGTAATTTTCGTGACGGTGCGTCAAATTTTTACCGTGCGGTTCCTCAAAAAGATGCGGAAACGCTTGCTGAAAATGTTGCATTAACTTTTCTTGGAGTTCGCACCGGTTCATGGACGCCGGAGAAATTGCAACAACTTTCTGTTTTCTTTTCACGCGTCGGGTACAAAGAGACTGCCGAATGGAAAGAAGAAATTGTATTTTGGATACGAAAACCGCTTGATTTTCCGGAGGTTATTTTTCCTGATGGAACCAAAGGAACAATTCGAGTGGATCAAGACCCGCGTGAAGTTTTTGCGGACTGGCTTATTTCGCCGTCCAATAAAGGTTTCAATCAAAACATTGCCAATCGGGTTTGGTTTTGGCTTTTTGGTCGCGGCTTGGTACATGAATCGGATGATTTTCGTCCTGATAATCCGCCGGTTCATCCTGAGGTACTTGATTATCTTTGTCAGGAACTTATTGATTCGGGTTATCGTTTGAAACATCTTTACCGATTGATTTTAAATTCGAGTACGTACCAGCAATCGTCTATTCCGAGCAGTAAAAACCAAAACAATGATCTTAATGTTACCGAGTTATTTGCGTCCTATCCGATTCGCCGCATGGAGGCGGAAGTGTTACAGGATGCGTTATCTCAGATATTTGAGATACCGGTTGGTTATAGCAGCGAAGTGCCGGAACCGTTTACGAATATTCCGGCGCGGTACCGAACAATTATGTTACCGGATGCCAGTATAACCAGTTCTTTTTTGGAGATGTTCGGCAGACCGACACGTGATACGGGTATGGAATCGGATCGAAACAACGGCGTTACGGAATCGCAACAATTGTTCCTGCTCAATTCGACGGAAGTAAACAACTGGGTCATGAAGTTCTTGCTGAATTACCGCAATATCAATCGGAAACCGGAAGAGATTCACAAAATGATTGATGATATTTGGTTACGGTTTCTTTCACGTTATCCGACCGCTTCGGAACTCCGTATTGCTGCCGAAGAACTTCGTCAACAGGAAAAAACAGGCGGACAAAAAGTTCAGGATATTGTCTGGGCATTGCTGAACACAAAAGAATTTCTGTGTCGGCATTGAACTCCGAATTTTCGTAAAAAAGAGAAATTCGTAATCGTTGAGTTAAATATTCAATTTAAGCGTATGAACTAAAGAACGTCAGAAATTGTCAACCCTAAAAACAAAGAATTTCGTAATATATCAGTGGAATTTTTGTTTTTCGATTTTCACCCCGAAGCGGTGCGATTTTCATAACCGCAGGTCCTCGACCTTATGGTTATAAATTCCGCAACAATTCGTCTTGTCTATTTTTTAGAAGTTCCCTTTACGATAGATATAGTCGGAATACCAATACGGACCAATTGTATTCAAGTCAATTCCTTGAAAAGAGAGTTCGTCGAGAGCGCGAGTTGATTTGATATCGCCTTGGGCGTCTTTGTACAGAATCCAGACTTCGGTCGGATCCATTTGGTCAACCAGAGCGATCTGGTTTGTTGTAACTAAAAACTGGGTTCCGCCTTTTTCATTAACAAAATGCCGTGCCATATTGACGAACACTTTCATTTGTTCTTCATCCATGTAGGCGGCAGGTTCTTCAATCCCGATGAGTGGTATGGGAACAGGATCTTCGAACAAGAGAACATGGAAAAACAACCGAAGTAAACCTTCGCTTACTTGATCCGCATAAAACGAAGTTTCCTGACCAGTCATAAAAAAAGAAAGAATTTGCCGACCAGATTCATTTATTTCACTGTTAATATGTTCAACACCCGGAAGTTGCTGTGCAATAACATTCAAAATCTCCTGAAATTCCGAACCGTGTTTTCCGCGAAAACGTTTCAGTTCCGAAACGAGTGACGTTCCTTTGCTCTGTTTGTGTGATCGCGGAGTTAGACCGGACGCATTGTCTGGAAAATAACAGGCGTGATGAAATTGATCGAGATGCCGTTTTAATTGAGGAACATCCGGCAGATTTTCATAATTTGCTAAGGTTGCTAGGGCGAGATGTTTACTATCGGTTCGTTTGACGAGTTCCAATTCCAGAGTTCCGGCACCGTACCAAGGGTTAAGATGCCGCAATGATTTATCGCCATTTTGAAAGAGCAGAATGGGAGTGACGCCGTTATGCTGATTATTATTCCGATAAATGATGGCTTCTGTTTCGATGTAGGCATACTGAGTTCCGGGTTTTCTGTCGATATTAACGGCGTACGTCAAGGGATTGGGTTCGGAACAAGCTCGGTAAATTAAACCGAACGAGATGGGACCGTCATTGTTACGGTTGTGTACGGCATCGAATCCGCCGCGCCGGTTAAGAGCCTCGTCCAGTCCGTGTTCCAAACAATCTGAAATAAAAGAGAAAAGATCAAGAATGGAACTTTTTCCGGTACCACTTGCGCCAATAAAAGTAGTGAACGGTGTTAAATCATACGGCGATAGGTCAACACCAATATCCATGACCATCGCTTGATGAAAACTAGAACCGAAAGCAATTTGCTTTAAACCTTTGTAATTTTTGATCCAAAATCCTTCGATGATAGGAAGTAACACACTGACACTCACAACTACTCATGTTCACATCATGCCTCTACAGACATAACTAAATTGCTGGAATAGAAAACAACATGTTGTAAATTATCCCATGATTAGCCGGAAAGTCAATAGATTCTCCATGCCTGAATTTTGCCGATCTGATGTTTTCATTGGAACTGTTATTTTGCCTGCAATTTTTAGCAAAATAAAGGGAATTTCTAAAAATTTTTTGTTTGACAGGCTGAAATCGAATAAGATTGAATAAAATAATCTTTGACCAACATTTTCAGAAATTCCCTTATGATGTTGCGAGTTGTACTTGTTCTTTCATAAAGGCGAGGGCGTCCGTTGCTAATTGTAATTCATTGACAAACATTTTTCGCCATATTTTTGTTGCGGCGGCTAATTTGGGCAATGCCTGTCCGAAGGCTTCAACAACAAGCCAATCGTCATAACCGATTTCATGTAATGCCGTAAAAGTTTCTTTCCATCGCACGGCACCGGTTCCTGGTGTTGAGCGGTCATTTTCGGAGATGTGAACATGAAGCAGATAATCTTTGGCGTCATGAATTGCTTGTGTAACATTTTTTTCTTCGATATTAGCGTGAAAGGTATCGTACATAATACCGAAGGCGGGATGATTGAGTTCTTTAGCGAAACGTATATTGTCGGTGGTGCAATTGATGAAATAGGCTTCGAAGCGGTTGAGTGCTTCCATGGCGATTTTGACGCCGACATTTTGGGCATGTTCGGCGACTTCCCGCATTCCATCGAGTGCCCATTTCCATTCATTGTCCTTAGGGCTGGAACCGGTAAAAACACCAAGTGCGGAAATAGAATTGCCTGCCATTACTGTACATCCTGCTGCTGCGCAACAATCGAGAATTTTTTTATTTGTATTGATTCCTTGCTGACGGATTTTGGGGTCATTTGAGATCAGGTTATCTTCTGGGGAATAAGCACAAGTTGCGGAGCGTAGTAGTCCGAGTTCATCGAGTTTTTTTCCCCATCGGGCGGCATTGGCAACATCTTTATCGAACATTGGTAATTCGACAATGTCGTAACCGATTTTTTTAATTGTATCCAGGACGGGAAATTGATTATCGGTGAGAGTATCCGTCCAAAGTAAAAGGTTAATTCCGTACTTCATTGCAGAGAAACTCCTTATTAGGGTTTTGGGGTTGGAATGGGGTTTGCAATTGTGATGACAAATCACAAACCGCATTTTACAATATTTACTGCTTCATGCAATATATTTTGAAAATCACATCGGATAAAGAATTGAATTTTTGGTAATTTTTAGTCCGCAGATTACGCTGATGTTCGCTGATTTTAGAGATTATTTTGGAGAATTACGAAACAGATAGGAAAAGAAAACCGACTAAAAATGCGGAAATTCTATTCAATTTCAATAAACTTTTTTAAAAAATCTGCGTAATCTGCGGACTATTTAAAAAATCGACAGACGATTGGAACGAAGTATTTTGAGTTGTTAGTTAATAAAATGGGCTGTTAGCAAGGAAAAGCAATTACGGTAACGTTATTATTTCATTACCGTCACGGCTTGCGAGACTCATAAGAATAGTTGTTGAAGTTGTTTCGCT
>JAITBS010000665.1 GCA_031283515.1 Planctomycetaceae bacterium | reverse complement strand
GGGAACTTCTAAAAACTAATTTTAGAAGGAACGCGGGCGTCCCGCCTGCATGACAAACGCCTAAATAGGCGGTCGAGACGACCGCGATCCTAATAAAAATAAATTTTACATGAGTTTTTTAGATGTTCCCCATTGCTTGTATTCTCTAACCGTTGCCGCATTCCAAACAGCATCATCTGTGTCCTGCCTTTACGTTATTCATTGGGGTTGGTATAATAGGCACACTTTTTGGGAATTTTGTTTCCCTAACAGGTGTTGTTACACCTGATGCCGCATCCATCAACCCACGTTTTCAGAACAACAATTTATGAGTAATCTGGTCAGTCCCAAACCGCCCAAAACAGATATTAAAAAAGTGGCAATTCTTTTTTCCGGCGGTCCCGCTCCAACAGCAAATTCCGTCATCGGCAGCGCAGCTCTTTGTTTTTCCCGTGCCGGAATCGAAGTTTACGGTATGAAAAACGGATACGTTCATCTCGCTAATTACAAAGATGGGAATAAACTCGAAGAAGGAACCCATTACATTCGACTCGATAAAAAAATTGAAGAAGGATTACGTACTTCGCGTGGTATTATTATTGGTACCGCACGCGCCAATCCGGGTAAATTGCTTAAAAATCCGTTGGATTTGAAAGACCCTCAAAAAATCGCCCCACTACAGACCGTCTATAAAGCTCTCGCCTCTCTTGATATCGACGCCTTAATTTCAATCGGCGGCGACGACACGTTAACCACCGCCGCAAAATTCAAACTCGTTATGGATTCGTTGCCCGATAATCAAAAACGAATCAAAATAATTCATCTGCCCAAAACAATTGACAACGATTATAAAGGAATTGATTTTACGTTTGGTTATTTTACCGCAGTCGAAATGTTGGCGCATGAGATTCGTAATCTTTTGGCAGATTCCGAAGCAACCGAAACCGGTTATATTGCACAAGTTATGGGACGTAAAGCGGCATGGTTAGCGTACGGCGCATCAATTGCCGGTGAAGCCAGTTTAGTCATCGGACTCGAAGATATTCATCAAAATTGGTACGCCACCGAACCCACCGTTGAACCCGAAACAGGAAATATTATGACCGATGAAAACGGTAATCCGATTTTACGGCAGATTTTTGATGTGCAAAAAGTAGTTGATCGTTGTGTTGATGTGATTCAGGCACGCGAAACAGAAGGTAAAACAGCGTTTATTGCTGTTGTTTCCGAAGGACTCGCAGAATATCTCCCACTGTCGGAAATCAAAATGTGTTGTTCCGATGACGAATATAAATCACTAAAACCCGATTCGTTCGGTCATTTTCCCGTCTCCCAACTCAAATACAGCAGCCGTTTAGGACGTTTAATCGCGGAAGAGTACAAAAAACGAACCGGTAAATCAAAAAAAATGGTCGGGCTACAATTCGGTTATGAAATTCGTTGCAATCAACCGACTGCGTATGATGTGGTTCTTGGGAGTCAGATTGGAGTCGGCGGTTACAAGGCTCTCGCGGAACTCGATAAAAATGGCGTTATGATCTCGGTCGGCAGTACCATGAATATTACCTATCCGGCTTTCGAGGAATTGATTGATATGAACCGACTCCGCGCTTACGAACGTCCCATCTCCGTCGGCAGCGATATTCACCAACTCGCACGTTATCTCGAAGGTTGGGTTAAAGAGTAATACAACACCTATTTTTATCAACAAAATCCGCAAATGTTCGCTGATTTTTTAGTCCGCAGATTACGCTGATGTTCGCTGATTTTTAGTCCGCAGATTACGCTGATTTTTGCAGATTTTTAGTCCGCAGATTACGCTGATGTTCGCAGATTTTTAGTCCGCAGATTACGTTGATGTTTGCAGATTTTTTTAGAGATTATTTTTTTGAGAATTACAAAACAGAGAACAGATTAAAGGTATGGAAATTCTATTCAATTTCAATAAACCCTGTAAAAAAACCGGCGACAATCAGCGTTATCTGCGGACTTACTATTTATCAGCGTCATCTGCGGACTATTTGAACTAAAACAGTTTCCCAAATAATCAAAAGGTAGGAATGTTCACGTGGAAAAATATGTCCGACCGGAAATTATTGCGATGAAAGGTTATGTTCCCGGTGAACAGCCTGAGTCGGAACAAATTATTAAACTGAATACCAATGAAAATCCCTATCGGGCTTCAGAAAAAGTTTACGAAGCAATCCGTCAAACGGCAATATCGGGACTTTCCCGTTATCCTGATCCGATAGGAAAAACGGTTCGTTTTGTTGTTTCGAAAAAATTCAATATTGATCCCGATTCGGTACTTTGCGGCAATGGCAGTGATGATCTGTTGACAATTCTAACGCGAACTTTTGTCGGCAGCGGTGAATTACTTCGGTTGCCGTATCCGACGTATATTTTGTATCGATCTCTTGCGGAAATTCAGGGAGCAAACAGTGAACTGGTTCCGTTCAACACCGATTGGACACTTCCTGATACTTTTTTCACTGCAACATCAAAACTTCGATTGGTCTTCCTGCCAAACCCCAATTCGCCATCAGGAACCGTCATTCCAAAATCACGGATTTTAGAAATCGCGGAAAATTTACCATGTCCGTTGGTTGTTGATGAAGCGTATGCCGACTTTGCGGAAGAACATTGTATTGATTTGGTTGAAAAATGTGACAAAATTATAGTTTGCCGGACATTGAGTAAATCGTATGCGTTAGCGGGATTACGTTTTGGCTATCTTGTTGCGGCACCGAAATGGGTTGAGCAGATGATGAAGGTTAAGGACTCCTACAACTGTGATTCATTAGCGATTGCCGCCGCCGCCGCCGCTATTGGTGATAACAATTGGCAGAAGGAAAACCGAACGAAAATTCTGGCAACACGAACACGTCTTACCGAACAAATGCGTCGTCTCGGATTCGATGTTCCGGCTTCACACGCTAATTTTACATGGAACACCCGAAAAGATATTGCCTTGAAACCGGTTTACGAATCTCTGAAAAATTCCGGTATATTAGTACGATATATGGATTATCCTTGTTGGGGTGAAGGTCTTAGGATTAGTGTTGGTACGGAGGAACAGATAAACCAATGTCTTAATTTTATCGAAAAAATTTTATGAGAATCGCAACAATTAACCGTAATACAAAAGAAACACAAATTTCCTTGACGTTGAATCTTGACGGCAATGGGACATCGGCAATTTCGACTGGGGTTGGTTTTTTCGACCACATGCTCACACTTTTTGCGGCTCATGCGATGCTTGACCTGAACATCGATGCCCAAGGTGATCTTCATGTTGACGGTCATCACACGGTTGAGGATGTTGGAATTGCTTTGGGGCAGGCGTTCACACAAACTCTCGGCGATAAACAGGGAATCCGGCGTTACGGTTATTTCACGCTTCCGATGGATGAAACTCTGGCAACTGCGGCAATTGATTTTTCGGGGCGTCCTTGTTTTGTGTATCAGGTTGGTTTTCAAACGCCGAAGATTGGGTTATTCGATACGGAATTAGTTCACGAATTTTGGCAAGGTTTTGTGAACACGGCAAGGTGTAATTTACATTTGCTTCTCCATTACGGAGAAAACTCCCATCATATTGCCGAAGCTCTTTTCAAAGCAACTGCCCGATCTGTACGAATCGCAGTGGAAATCGATCCGCGTCAATCAGGAATTCCAAGCACCAAAGGAACCCTCTAATTTTTGTCACAGCCCATTTTATTAACCGTTCGAATATTTAGTCCGCAGATTTTCACAGATTTAGTCCGCTGATTGACACAGAGAGGAGTCCGCAGATTACGCAAATTGACGCAGATAAACACAGATGAAGAAAAAACTTATAGAAATCATCAATATTCGCATAATCAAGGACAACTAAAATAATCTGCGAACATCAGCCTCATCTGCGGACTAAAAATCCGCGAACATCTGCGTAATCTACTGACCCAAAATCAGCGAACATCAGCGTAATCTGCGGACTAAAAAATCTGCGGACTGAAACTTGCGAATATCAAGAAAATTTTTGGGGAGGTATTGAAACGATAAGTTGAAAATTTAAAATAGGGCGGTAAGTATTTTTACTCAATTCCACATTTTTATTTTTACCTTTCCATTATGGCTCCACAACAATGGTATTATCGGAAAGGAACGGCTCGATTCGGACCGGTTTCCAGTGCGGATATAAAAAAAATGGCAACCGAAGGCAAATTGGAACCAACCGATTTGTTGCGTGGTGTTGGAATGACCGAATGGGTTGTTGCTTCGAGAGTTAAGGGGCTCTTTCCGAAAACAGCATCCGAACTTCCCGCCCAACCGGAAAGTAATAACGAATTGGGACTTGCGCCTTTGGAACCGGTTAAACAAGAAGTTGCTCCGGCAGTAAAACCGGTTGCCAACGTTCCAACGGCAAAACCTGTTCCACCAAAACCGGCAGTAAAACCGGTTGCCAACATTCCAACGGCAAAACCGGTTCCACCAAAGCCGGCAGTAAAACCACAAACACCGATTATTCCGGCGGCATCACAACCATTTGTTGCTCCCAATATTGATACTTCAAACCCGTTTGCTCAATTTGGTTTGGATCAGACAATACCCAATGCTCCCTTACCTAATGATCCGTTTGCAATAGGAAATGCTGGTTTTGGTAATTTCGACAATCTTGTTGCGTTGGAAAAACAGGGGCAGGCGATTTATCGGGAACCGGCTGTTACAGTGGAACCTGATCCTTTTGCAGCGGAACAAACGAAATCGAAAACGGCAACTTCGGCGATATCTGATTTTGGACTGGGTGGATATATTTTGTTTTTGGGATTACCATTTTTGTTTGTTTTATTGATTTGTTTTCCGATAGGCGTTATTACGGCGTGGGTTCCACTCAGGATCATTGCGATTGCGATTGCGGTTGGAACATCAAAAATGGTTGGGTTGATTTCTGGGAGTTGTATGCTCAAGGTGAAAATCAAAAATGAAGTTCTTGCGCTTGGTTATGGAGGGTTGGTTGGTCTTTTCGTTACTTATATTTTTATTGGGGCGTCCTTTTGGACGTACATTAATGTTTCGGCGTATCTTTGGAAAATACCGCAACAAAATCAATCATTTACTCCTCCTGAAATGGACGAAGACGGACGAAGTCTTGTATTGCGTCCCGATGAACCTACGCCATTTTCTGATACGGAACAGCAGCTCAGCCAACAACCAATACCTCAGGAAACAACCAATATTGACAACAAAGAAACGGAGAACGGGGAAGAAAACAATAATGAATCTGCTAATATTGATACAGAGAATACGGAGAAAAATGATTCTGCTTCAAAAATAAAACAGGAAGAGGATGAAGAATCCGAAAATGAAGAGGCACCGGAATGGGCGCAAAATGAAAACAACGAAAACAATGCCGAAATGAAACGGCTACAAGATCGAATGGATTTGATGGAACGTCTTTTTGGCAAAGGTATTTCGTTATTGGAGTCGATTTTTCCGTGGATATTATTGAGATTTGTTTGGATTGAGATTGAATTTAATCCGATTGGCTATTTATTCTATTGGTTTTTGATGTGTGGGATTCTTGTTGCGGTGACAGCTCATTCAACATGGATGTCCAATCTTGGCAGTGATCCGACAAGCAATAGTGGTTTTTAATTTTCGGTATCTATTCAGTAGAATAATTTCGTCCGTAAACAGACGCCCATCGGCGAGTACGCCGATGCGGTGTTTCGGCAAATGTTGCCGACTGCAAGACCGCCGAGCACTTAACCAGCCCTAAACATATTGAGAAAACATATCTATGACAATATGATTATGTTTGTTTTACTGTTTTGGTTTTCGGAACAGCGGCATAATACGGTAGGGAGTTTCGAGAATCAAGGCGGCAAGTACGGTATTTAAAAGTCGCCCGCCGGTGTCGCAATAATGATCGGGAAAATACCAACTTCCGGCTTCATGTCCGCGATTCGATTGCGTCTGAATCAAAAATTCCCGAATCTCCGAATTCCAATGTTTCCAGTATTTATTGTCGTAATGGTGTAATGCTAATGTTGCATAATAAACATAATAGAGATTACACGATAAATCATTTTTCCGGTTAAACGGTCCCCATTGAGCCACCGTTGCAATACCGTCATCAAGCATTTCATCACCGGGTTCCCAACCAAGATACATTCGCAACAATAATCCGGTTGCGGTACTTGTTTTGGGCGAATCGGGACCTGTTCCTCGCAGATTGAAATCGGGAAGGTAATTAAATCGTCGTCCGCCATCCATTGCGGTGGATTCGAGAAAATCGTTTGCCAGATAAATCGTTGGTTGTGAAACGTGCAATCCTGCGAGTTTTCCGCTCTTCAATGCCATAATTTGCCAGGCACTCACCGAAAGATCACCGGGCGACTCATTCGGGCGGTAACGCCAACCGCCGCCTTGACGATCTTGAGCGTTTTCGATAAATCGAAGTGATTCTTGGGCTGCGTGACTGAGTTTGGTCTGTTTCTGTAAACTCATCGCATAGGCTTCACACAGAACAATTGACGCAATTCCGTGTGAATACATTCCTTGCGATCCTTCGTGATTCAACGCAAGACCTCGTTGTTCTTCAACACTTCGTTTGATAAGAAAAAAAAGTCCATTGTCAACCAATTTTTTGTAAGGACTATCCGCTTGATGTGTATAACCTGCGCCCAAGAATGGGAGCAAAGCCAGAGCAGTTGCGGCAATCCGGCTGCCATGTTCTCCGCCATTGGAACATTGCCGGCAAGTTTCTTCAAACCCGAAATTCCAACCGCCATCTTTTCGCTGATGAGCAGCAATCCATTGCAATGCCGCTTCAACCGCATTTTCACCACGAGTACTACTGTCGCCAATTCCAACAGATTGACCGCGGCCTTGTGGAGTTCGTCCTTCGTAACCGCCGCCGCTGACAAGATCACCTTTTCGCCGTTCAGGAGTTCCGCCTCCCGAAACCGGTGACGGTAAATCAATTGCCGAAGATTGTTTGTTGTTTGTTTGATCGGGAAAATCGTTAGGTTCCGACTGGGTTTTATCGGCAACCTCGTTCTGTTGCGGATTGGGTTGGGCGTTCTGATTTGTTCTTTCAGGTCTTCTTTCTTTTCTTTTGTCGGTTCCTCTTCACCTGCCACAATCGAAATATCGTTTGTTTTAACATTGGGCGGATTCCAACCGACAAGAAGATCAATTCCGTGCCACGTATCAACTTTGGGAAGTATAAACCATGAAAGAAGCAAGAACAAAACAAGGTGAATCAAAATACTAACCGCTGTTCCAATACTTTCCTTAGAACGCAGTTTCTTCGTAACAACTCTTAACCAAACAAAAATCGGTTTTTTGTTATTTTCTTCTTCTTCTTCCGGTGTTTGATTAGAACATTGCCGGTTCAGGCTATGCCTGTTCAGGCTGTGCCTGTTCGGAAAGAAAATTTGTCTGAGAAAATGGATAATATCGACAATTCGCACGGATTAAACAGGGGATCATGCTTTCGGGCAAATTTTTTCTTTGTATTCACGGAACTTTACTCAATTCTGTTGTACTCATGATATTTGATAATTCGGTTTTTTGTAATACATCAGTGGAATAATTATTTTTTCTTCTTTACCCTGACGAGGTGTTATTTTCAGAACCGTAGGTCAACCGCAACGCAACCTACGGATCGGAAACTCTCTAAAATTAGACTCTAAGTAATCTATCAGTGGAATAGTCGTCAATTTGTTTACCAATGGACTCCAAAGGCAGTCAACGTTTCGTCGGCGGGTTTTCACCCGCCATTGGTCGGCATACTCGCCGACTTGACCCTATTGACGGACGGAAATGAAAGACTCACTGCGCAACACAATAGTAAGCCCAACCGTTGCGACCATGTTTTACCAGAATGGCGATATTTTGTACTAAATTCGTCCTTTGTTTTGATTTTATCAACGATTACCAGCTCTTCACTATTTACACTACCATTGGTATTGGAGACCGGCGTAACCGTTACATTGGAACTTATTGCCGTCACGGTCGAAGGTGTTGTCACCGTTGAAGGCGCAGAAGATGGCAGTCTTGGAGTTTAGGGCGACTGAACCGCCGACGTTGAACGTCAACACTGAACGACCCAACCTAGAACCGTACAACGTACTACCAATACCTTGCTCATAACCAAGTTTTGAATCGTTACGGGCAAAGATTTTTGTTTTTAGTTCGTTGTTATTGTTTAAGTCGTAGGAGTAATAGAGACCGGAATTGAACACAAAACGGTTTTTGACAAATTTCAGATCACTACCAATTCGTAAAAACGCTTGAGTATAATGAGCGTTGTCGTAGGCAACAGCAGTTGACATGTTTCCGTCTTCGAGTGCGGCATCCCAGTTATTGAGCAGTAAATCGAACCCGATTACCGGACGATAACTCCATTGGCGATCACT
>JAITBS010000651.1 GCA_031283515.1 Planctomycetaceae bacterium | reverse complement strand
TTGTTGCGTTTTCGTAACCATTGGGAAGGTAAAGATCAAGTTGTTGACGTTCCTTGCCGTTGGTAACATACGGAATGTTTTTCTTAACGACAACATTTTTCGGAACATTTACCGCCAATGCAGTTACGGCAATTAATTGTGAAATAAACAGTAAAAACAAAAAGGAAAAAATCGGTTTCATAATTGTAATGGGGTTAGGGTTATAATTTTTGTCCGCCGATAGACAAAATTTGTTTTTGCGGCGGATCCATTGGATAATCATTCAATTCAATCCGAAGCGTTTGTTCTTTGGTAGGATCGAAAAGAATAGGAGTACGTGAATTTTGATTGAGGATTTCCGGAATGATTTTTGGAAGTGCGGCACGTTTTTGTGCTATTTCTTCGAGATATTTTTGCATTCCAACCATTCCGAGTTCCTGAATTTCTTTAGGAGATTTTTCTCCTTCTACAACTGGTTGTTTTTCGAGTGTTACTTTAAACGTTTTTTCCGGTACTCCTTGAACAACATAAGTTCCCTGAAAAGTACGTAAAACAGCAACACCATTAGCAGCGGTTTTACCGGAAACCGTCCACATTCCGCCGGATTCTACCGGAGTTAATGTAACATAAACATCGGCAACAGGTTGGGAATCCCTTAAAACCGTAACACTACAAGGTTTCGTTTTCGGAAAATCAGGCGGAGCGTAAGAACATCCTGATATCCCTATTATTAAAATGATGATAAATCTATTAAAAAAATGTAAAATATTCATAATATTTATTGGAGGTTAAAGATATTTTAGTAACGGTTGGTTATTTTTTGTGAAGCCAATAGGAAAAACAGAATATTTGTAATGGTCTATTTTGATAATCTTTCACCGATTATTGATTCAATTTTCACCCCGAAGGGGTGCGATTTTCATAACCGCAGGTCATCGACCTGCGGACTCGTACAACGAACATTCCTCTGTCTGAAAGACAGAATTTTAAAAATCGAAGGTATGATTCGGATCGTTTAGTTTCGTCTTTCAGACGATATTGAGGAGAGATGTTGACCGTAGGCCGCGCTTCGCTTGACCTACGGTTATGAAAATACCCCCCCTATTGGGGGGAAGAATCAAAAAAAAAATTCCACTGATAGATTACTTTTTTTTGAGAATGGCGAAATAGACAAAAAAGAAGGAAATTCTATTCCATTTCCCTAAACTCTTTTAAAAAATTGGCAAACCTCTGCGGACTGTTTATAAAGAGTCAACGGACTATTTGAACAAAGTATTGGCGTTGTTAGGTAATAAAATAGACCGTTACCAAAAAACAATAAGAAAACACTTTCAGAATTTTTTTCATCTTTTTCACAAAAGACTACTTGCCGTCAAATCTTTTTTTGCTCTAATGATACTCTGTTGTTTCCCCTAAGATTTTGAGAACTGTCTATAATGATACGGTGATAAGTTAAAGGTTAGGAAAACCTTTTGTCGGAAAATTGTGTTACCGGCAAGCAACTTTGAATCCCGATTAACAAAGGCAATTAGTGTTACTTGCTTTTTGATTGTTACCGTGAACAGTTACAGATTTTATGATTACTGCCGGCGGTCTTTCAATCGGTAAAATATTTCTGCTGTTGTCTAGGGGAACGAATTGACAATATTATCAATATTCAACTCAACAAGGAAAAAAAAACAATGACGATGAAACGATTTTTTTTAATGGTGTTTACTTGCCTAACCGTTATTTCGTGTTTCGCAATAGTAACTGTTAATACTGTTTTTTCACAAGAAGTTAAAAAAGCAAAGGTATTGCATTTTACCCGTTCGCAAGGTTTCGAACACGCTCCGGCAAAACTTTTAGGAGATGGAACAACGATTTCAGGAAATGCGTTGAAAAAATATCTGGCTGCCCAAAATATCGAATTGGTCGAAACACAGGATGGACGACTTTTCGACGGAGACATCAGCCAATATGACGCCTTCACTTTCTATACCTCCGGTAATCTGGAAGAAGAAAATGGATCAAAAAATGATGTCGCTCATGCTATTTCCGCTGAAGGATTGAGAAAACTAATGGAGACTGTTCGCTCCGGTAAAGGCTTTGTCGGAATTCACTCCGCAACCGATACTCATTGCAAACAGAAAAATGAAGCAGGAATTGATCTTTATACAGCGTTTGTTGGAGCCAGATTTGTTTCGCATGGTCCTCAACAAGTTGCCGCCGCCTTTGTCACACAACCCATTCAAATTGCTTGGGTCAAAGCATTACCAGACGGCAAAGACATTGTTCATGAAGAATGGTACGCAATGAAACAGTATAACAAAGACTTACATGTTGTTCTGGTTCAACAAACAGAAGGAATGAAAGGTGATCCTTATAATCGTCCGCCTTATCCTTCCACATGGATCCGAAAAGAAAACAACGGACGAGTTGCGTATGCGACTTACGGTCATGACAACAAATTCTGGGAAAGCGAAAGCAATCTCAAAAAATACGGCGATTTAATCGAATGGTCAATTGGTCGTTACGAACTGGACACAACACCAAACCTCGATATTGTAACACCAAACGCCGAACAATTACCTCCGCCAAAACCGAAAAATTAGTAATCCCGTACTGGTCAACTGTTTTTTATCTTATATACTATACTTTTTGCGTTTTCCCTAAAATTTGTGTTTTATGTATTTGTATGCCAAAAAACAAATTGACCCAAACGGCTGAAATATTACTTATTGTTTTTTGAGTATTTTGTTTTTAATTATTGACACTTTAACACCCAAAATGAGTACACACGATATTTATTCGACAGAAGTTCCTCCGCAAGCGGGTTCGGCGCAACCCAATTCAACATCAGGAACCGGACGCTTCACACCGCCGCCTTATCAACCGATGTATTTTCAACCGGAACCACAGGCTGGTTGCGGAACTTATTTGTTTCGTTTTGTAATGATCTTGCTTGTTCTGGGAATACTTGGCGGTATTGTTTTAGTGATTGGGTTGGTTGTTGCCGGCACTATAACCGCTTCCGTACAAAGTGTTGCGGAAACTTCGCTGACAGAAAAATTTATTTTGGGTGATCCTAAATCTCATAGTAAAGTTGCGGTTATTGTTGTTGAGGGCGTTATTACCGGTTCGGAAGATGGATTTATTCCCAAACAAATCCGTCAGGTTCTAAACGATACCCATGTTGAAGCGGTTGTCTTACGAATTGAATCTCCCGGCGGAACAATGTCGGGCAGTGATTATTATCATCATTTACTCATGGAAATGAAAAAAGAACGTGATATTCCGATTGTGGTCAGTATGGGTTCTATTGCTGCCAGCGGAGGATATTACATTGCTATGGTCGGAAACGAAATCTACGCCGAACATTCGACAATTACCGGTTCTATTGGAGTAATTGTTTCGCTTTTCAATGGAGAAGACCTTTGCGAAAAAATCGGCGTCGAATCAACTCCCATCACAAGCGGTCCTCTCAAAGCGATGGGCAGTTTTTCAAAACGAATGAGCAATGAAGAAAAAGAAGTTTGGCAACGGCTTGTTGATAATAGTTTTGAACGTTTTAAACAAGTTATTCGTGATGGTCGCAGTGTGTTTGCCAATGATGCTGAGAAGCTTGATAAGTTGGCAACCGGACAAATTTATACTGCAATGGAAGCGAAAGACAATGGTCTTATTGATGAGATTGGTTTTCTTGATGACGCAATTAAAAAAGCAATGAGTCTGGCGGCTTTGTCGGAAAGTAATTCCAAAGCGATTCGTTACAAACCCAAATTGAGTTTTGTGGATGCCATACTCGAAAGCCGAACAACGCCCAATAAGTTCAGTGCTGAAACCATTGCCGAAATTACCACACCGCGTGTTTATCTCCTTTGCCCGTTTGTTCCGCCATTACCGTAACTGTGAATACAGAAAAGCCGAGAAAATTGGAACATAAAAAATAGGTTTTTCCGTAATACATATTATGTCGTCCTATTTTTTATGTTCAAATTTCTTTAACAATTTATGTAATGTCCTTTCGGGACGGAATATACTTTAAAGTAACCGTTTTCCGAAATCTACAAACAAAAGAAATTTGTGCAACTAAAAAGATATTGTTTTTGCGGGGCGTAGGAAAACGATTACATTTTTTGATTATTTACATGAACGGTTGTCAATTTTCTGATGGGACATTTGCCGGTATTGATTCAGGATTTAGGTTTAATTCTCATGGCTGCTGCTGTGATGACGTTGTTGTTTAAACAACTTCGTCAACCTATTGTTCTTGGCTATCTTATTGCGGGATTTCTGGTGGGACCGCATTTTCATCAACTTCCTATTGTTCAAGACTCGAAAAGTATTGAAATCTGGTCGGAGATTGGAGTTATTTTCATGCTGTTCGGGCTTGGTCTCGAATTTAGTTTCAAAAAATTGGTCAATGTCGGTAAAACTGCTTCGATTACGGCAACATTTGAAATTTTTGCGATGATTCTTGTTGGTTTTGTTGTTGGTCGGATGTTTGGATGGAGTATGATGAGCAGTCTTTTTCTTGGGGCGATTCTTTCCATGTCGTCAACAACAATTATTGTAAAAGCATTCGATGAACAAGGACTGAAAGGACGAAGTTTTGCGCCGATAGTTTTTGGTATTCTGATTGTGGAGGATTTGATTGCCATTTTGCTTTTGGTTTTGTTGGGATCGATTGCTGTTACGCAACGTTTTTCCGGCGGCGAATTATTGTACTCTTCAATTCAACTTATTTTCTTTTTGATTCTTTGGTTTATTCTTGGCATTTATATTCTTCCGGCTTTTTTACGTTATTGCCGCAAGTTATTGACGGACGAGATTCTTTTAATTGTTTCGATTGCGCTTTGTTTTATGATGGTTAGTATTGCTGTTCGGGTTGGATTTTCTGCGGCACTTGGGGCGTTTGTCATGGGTTCGCTTCTTGCGGAAACTTCCAAAGGAACAAAAATTGAACATCTGACTTTACCGGTTAAAGATCTTTTTTCGGCAATATTTTTTGTTTCGGTTGGGATGTTGATTGATCCGGCAGTTCTTTGGAGTTATTTCGATACGATTCTTATTATTGTTGCGATTACTGTTGTCGGCAAGTTTTTTGGAACGGCAATTGGGGCATTGATTTCCGGTTGTACGATTAAAAATTCGATGCAAGCTGGAATGAGTATGGCTCAGATTGGTGAATTTTCGTTTATTATTGCGACGCTTGGTAAAACGCTTCATGTTACCGACGATTTTTTGTATCCGATAGCGGTTGCGGTTTCTGCCGTAACGACATTTACAACACCTTATCTGATTAAGAGTTCGGATTTGGTGGCTGGTTGGCTGAACGCGCGAATCCCTGAACGGCTTCATCTTCTTCTTTTACGATACGAAACGGCGATGACGGATTCGGGCAGGGAGAGTGTTCTTTCGTTGCTTTGGAAAGTTCATGGAATTAAGATTGTTCTTATTTCTGTGGCGGTTATTGCTATTGCATTGGGGGTACGTTATGCGGCGGTTCCGTTTCTGGGCGAAAACTTTTTTCAGAAACAACCGACATTGGCGAGTTATGCGGCATGTCTTGTAGCGGTGTTACTTTCTGCGCCGTTGCTTTGGGCGGTGTTTGTGGGTGGTCGTCCGCGTCCGGGCGGTTACGATACGCAAACTCTCGCAACTTTGCAAGGTTTACAAATTGGGGTATCAGTGATTCGGCTTTTTATTGGTTGTATTCTTGTTGGTTTTGTCATTAGTAATTTCACCTCTATTTATGCACTTTCCGGTTTTGTACTGATTCCTGTTGTTGTTACGGTTGTTCTGTTGTTCAGCCGTCATTTTGAACCTCTGTACAGTAAAATTGAAAACCGTTTTGTTTCTCATCTGACTGATAAAGAGCAAGCGGAAATTCAAGCCAAAGCGAAATTATCGGGTCTTGTTCCTTGGGATGTTTCGTTAACGGAATTTGAATTATCACAATATTCGCCTTTGGTTGCACAATCGCTTCAAAATTCAAAATTGAAACAACAATTTGGTGTAACGGTTGCCATGATTGATCGCGGCGGCAACCGATTGATTCCGCCGAAGAGTGACGATTTACTTTTGCCGTTTGACAAGATTTATTTAATCGGCACCGATGAACAACTTGCTGCTGCTCAAAAAGTTATTGAGACGAAAAACGTTATTGAATCGGAATTTGATGAAGAAAGTTTTGGTTTGGTGTCGCTTGTGTTGAATGAAAAACATCCATTTGTTGGTAAAAGGATTCGAGATTGTGGACTTCGTGAGGCGGTCAATGGTTTGATTGTCGGTATCGAACGCAATGAAACACGTTATTTGAATCCTGAACCGAATATGATTCTTCTTGCCGATGATGTTCTCTGGCTTGTCGGAGATAAAAGCCGTATCAAAAAATTATACTTCTTGCAGTCACTTGATTAATGTTTTATTAAGTGACGATTTGTTTTAAGAGGTAGTCAACGTTTTGGCGAAAGGTTGCGAACCTTTTAATTTTCAATAGTAAACCAATTCAAAAAAGACTCCACTGATATATTACAAATTTTAGAATAAAATTTATGGTAATATATCAGTGGAATTTTCGGAATGACTTTGATTTTATTTTTAACAACCTCATTTCTACCTAATTTTTCTACAAAACAACCTTAACAAAAGAAACTAACCTCATTACCTCATTAAAAACATAAACGAACAATGAGGTAATGAGGTTTGTATTTTTTTGGGATTCATTGCTACTGAGGTTGTTCTGTTCGGAAAATTAGGTAAAATGCGGTTTGTGAAAAATGAAATTGAATCCTTGTGAAAATTCCATTGATTCGTTACCATTTGTTACCTTGTGATTAGTGGACAATAATATACCGCTTCACCCAACCCTCATCACATTCTATGGGAACTTCTAAAAATAAATTGTTTCATAAAAAAAGTTGCCCTTGAAAAATAAGGACTATTGACAAACTTTTTAGATGAAAATGATTTTGTGAAAAACACTTTTATAATCCCAATGTGATTTTCAATAAATATCTGAAACCGCCGCTGCTAAACTCCATATCGCCGGTCAATAACAATACGCCCACCAACACTACGAACAGCATTACCCCAACAAAGGCACCGCCCAATAATAGTTCCCATAATGAGTTTGTTCTTTTCTCTAAGTTTTTTATCTCTGCATTTTTACTTTTTATTTCGTCATTTTTATTATTTATTGTTATTTTTAATCTTTCTTCTTTGTTTTTCCATTCTTGTTCCATTGCGGACATTAGTTTATCTGCCTGTTGCAATTTTT
>JAITBS010000621.1 GCA_031283515.1 Planctomycetaceae bacterium | reverse complement strand
CTGTTCGATGGGATATTTGCCGTAGGCTTCCAATAAACAGGTCAGGAAAGCTTTATTCACTTCCGAATTGGGAACTCCAAGCGTATAACGTGGGATTCCATCAATCAGTTCTTTATGTCTGATAGTCAAATAACCGGTCTGGAACAACAAAGGAGTCTCTTCAATATCTGGCAAGCTATATCCTTTGAAAATATTATCACTTACAACAAACGGTTCAAGTATTGTATTCGTACGATTACGGCGTTGAATAATATCGATCAGAAATGTCGGTGTGCCGGTGTTAAACCAGTAATCGTTAAAATGTTGTGCATAAAAAAACATCAATGTCGAAAACGGATTGTATATCGCGGTTTTCCCGTCCCAAGTGTAACCATTATACCAATACCGGATTTGTTCCAACACTTTTTCTTTTGTCATGTTCAAATAGTCGGCAACACTATCAATATATTCGGGAAAATTATTTTCCAGTTCTTCTTGTGTATATCCGCAGATTGAAACAAATTGTTTATGTAAGGTGATGTCATTCAAATTATTCAATGCCGAAAAAATTGACAAACCCGAAAATTTGGAGACTCCGGTTAAAAAAATAAATCGCAAATATTCGTCAGAACCTTTTAGTACTTGATAAAAATCGTGTACTGTTTTCCGAATAATATCCAACTGGGAATCAAAAAGATGACTCGTAATCGGCTTGTCGTATTCGTCAATCAGGACAACGACTTTTTCACCGGTTTGTTCATACAAAAGCATTATCAATTCGTCAAAACAGTCGGAAACAGTTTCGCCTAGAAGTGTTATTTTATATCTTTGGGCAATACTGCGCAAATATCTACATAAACTGATTTCCATTTTATCCACCGTAGAAAGATTGATCCGTGTCCAATCAATTCTGATAACCGGATAGTTTTGTGACCAATCCCATTTGTCGTAAATATAAAGACCGTCAAACAATTCTTTCCGACCTTTGAATATCGCTTCCATTGTACTGACCAACAACGATTTTCCAAACCGGCGCGGACGGGAAAGAAAATAACACTTTCCCGTCGAAATCATACGATGAATGATTTCCGTTTTATCAACATATAAATAGTTGTTGCTACGTAAATCTTCAAATGATTGTATTCCTATCGGTAAATTTTTCATGATAAACAAAAGTTATAATATTTCATAGAAATTTTTATTTGATGTTATTGATAACATGAAAAGAGCAGATAATCAAGAGGTCGGTGATATTTTGGGCAAAACATTGCCTATCTCATGATTATTTATGTAAACTGTTACGTAAACAATGACGAGGAACGATGAGATTATCGACGGACTTTTTCGAATTGTTTATTGAGTCGTTGCGGGGAAATTTTTATTGAGGTTCCCAAACGTTGGGCGAAAAGCGAAACGCGATACTCTTCCAACATCCAGCGGAATGTTGTTAATTCCGGATCGGTAATTCCGGCTGCCTTGTGAAGTTCCAACCGTTCCGTATATTGTTCCCAATATTTTTGTAATTCTGATGTTGCCTGACGGTCGAACACATCACCGCCATTACGGAGTTTTTCAAAACGAAAAGGAATTGCTTTAAAATAACGCGGAAATTCACAAAGTATCCGCCATGGTATCCGAATCAAAAAATCGGGTTCAGTTAATCGTTTCAAATGTTCTTTGGCATCCTGCCAGGCGATTTCTGTACGGTTTGTTTTATTCTGTTCTATAGCGAGACGAGCCAGATGAAATGATTCCAAAAGCGGAACAATCAATTTTGTGATTTCCTGTACAGCAATACTAATTTGTTGTTTTGCCGACACATTACGATATTCGAACTCCTCCTGATTACTAATCGGCAATTCTTCCAACTGCAATGCACGGGCGGCAATAAGTTGTCCCAAATCTTCATATAAATCAAATTGCGGTAACGCCTGAGCATAAATTTTCAACTTATCGGCATTCGGCAGCCATTGAATTTGTGTACGAATTTCGCGTTTATGGGCGGTGTAAAAAAGTTGTTCGTATTGCGGCGTTTTTTCCTGTTCCTGTAACGGAACGGCAAATTCCTTTCGCAGAACATGAAAATCTCGGCTTTCTCCAATTGTTTCACCGTCTTCATCAAGAACACGAATATTCATTCGCAATTCGAGAGGAATCTGTTCAATCTTAAAATCCGACGGAACGACAAGCCGACCAATCAGACGTGTAACTTCCTTGCAAATCTGATCTTCAAGATCACCTTGCCCAAATTGAATTTTTGTTGCTAATTCTTTAACCGTATCGGGAATCGGAACAATCTGACGGCGAATATCTTTCGGTAACGATTTTAATAGAGCGGTGATTTTTTGTTCAATTAAACCAGGGACAAGCCAGCCGAGTTGTGTTGATTCAAGTTTCCTGAGTTCTTTTTTTGGAACGATTAACGTTAAACCGTCGTGTTGTTCTCCGGGCGCATAACGGTATTCAATACCGAATGATTCCAGTTGGTCGGGAAATGCGGACACATCTATTGTTTCCGTACAAAGATCAGCAAGCGTCATTTTCCAATGTTCTGTTGATGACTGTTTCGCAAATTTTTCCAGAGATCGTTTATCATATACCTCGTCTGGAATCCGTTCCTGATAAAATTGGCAGCGTGCTGATTCCGGTTTGACAATATCAGGATGACGTAATTTATCCTGTAATTTTCGGGCTTCGTCAAGAATTTTTTGATTATGAACAAAAAATTCAAGATTCGTATCAATCTCACCTTCAATAAGTGCAGATTGAATAAAAATATCCCGTGCTGCTTCGGGGTTAATCGTACCGTAATTGATACGCCGCTTCGGAATAATCACAATACCAAATAACGAAACTTTTTCAAAAGCATGAACATATCCCGTTTCACAATCCCAATACGGTTCCAAATAAACACGGTTAATAAGATGTTTCGCTAACGGTTCAATCCAATCAACATTAATTTGCGCAACAGTTCGCAAATATCGCCGTGCTGTTTCCAGACGTTCAACAGCAATAATCCAATGAGGTAAACCGGTTGATTCTTCTGTTTCTTTTTTGTTGTTTTTGTTATTACTGTTTTTATTATTGTTATTGTTGTTCTGACGTTGTTGTTGGTATTTTTGAGTTCCGCTGCCGGGCCACAATACAAACTTTCCGCCGCCGGCAACCGTATATTCAAAACGATTACTATATTGTGCAATTCCCGACAAATTACCGGCAAGAATTGATTTGTGTAATGGTTCATAAAGTTTGGTGATTTCCGTTTGACGTTGTCCGATTTTCATTTTAGCGTTGTGAACATATTGTATCAATTGAAGATGAATATCACTCCATTCTTTCATCCGGTTAAACGAAAGAAAATTTTGTTGGCAAGATTTTCGTAACCCGTTTCGGCTTGTTTGGTCTTTTACGTTTTGAAAGAAATCCCAAAGTTTCAGATAAGCAAGAAAATCACTTTGTTTATCAAGAAATTTTTCATGTGCGGTGTCGGCTTTGCTCTGAAATTCTTGCGGACGCTCACGCGGATCTTGAATTTCAAGAGCAGACGCAATAATTAACATTTCATTTAATACACCGTTTTCTTCGGCGGCAAGAATCATCCGACCAATACGCGGATCAACCGGAAGTGTACTCAATTTCCAACCAAGCGGCAATAAATGTTTTTGATCATCAATTGCTCCGATTTCAAACAAGGTCTTGTAACCATCGGCAATTGCTGTGGTTCGCGGCGGATCGAGAAAGGGAAATGTTTCGATATTTCCCAAACGAAGCGACATTGTTTGCAGAATGACGGAAGCTAAATT
>JAITBS010000392.1 GCA_031283515.1 Planctomycetaceae bacterium | reverse complement strand
ACAACATCATTATCCGCAACAGAAACAGATTGCGAAATAACAGAGCCGAGTTCATAATTACCGTTACCGGTTGTGAGCGTAATCACAACCGTTTCCGTATCTTCAATAAGTTCATCGTCATAGATAAGAACCGGAATATCAACATAAGTTTCACCTGCCTTAAACGTAACCGTTCCAAGATGCCGCACCGCATCCGTACCGGGCAGATGCGCAAAATCCAAACCACTGGTTGCCGTACTGCTCTGCACATCAATAATGTAACTTACCGTTAAATCCGTATCCGTGAGATCACGCCGCAACCGGAAAGAAGCATGGGAACCGCCCTCCGCTCCATTTTGTACGGAATCAATTTCCACCACCGCTTTCCGGTCATTATCAATAAGCGAAATAGATCGAGAACATCGAGTTTCATCAATCGTATAAATCGTATTGATGCCGACCACTTCCGAATCGCCGGGAATAATTGTTATCGAAAGAGTTTCTTTATTCTCAATGAGTGTATCATCTTTAATACGAATCGGTAAATCAATAAACTTCTGACCGGCGGCAAAAGTAATAAATCCCGTTTCGATATTCGTGGAACTTGTCCCCGCAGGATAATCAAGGTCGTCGCCAAGTGTAACAGTCGAGGACGCATCAACCCGATAGTAAATACGGAGTGCATTGGTCGTATCGTTTCGTCCGAATCGGACTAAACCGTTTTGCCCGCCTTCATAACCGTCTTGACCGAGTTCAATCCAAACGTTTGGAGGAATATCGTTATCAATAATAAAGAGCGTTGATTCCGCCTTATCGGGATCACCGATAACATACGAAGGTTCGCCTGTTTCAGAAAAGATATCATGTGATGTCTTTAATTTCAAGACGACCGATTTCGGATAATTAATCGCCTGATTATCGATACTGATAAGCGGAATCCATACCGTATCTTCTCCCTGAGCAAAGGTAACTTGTCCGGAGGTCGAATTCGTACTCATTCCGGGAAATGTTTCAAAATCACTGTTCTTGAGAGCAATACTGCCGCGTTTATCAAATTTGTAATAAACGGTAACAGAATTAACAACATTATCCCGTTTCAGTACAAAATATCCTGCCGTTGTTCCTTCGACGGCATCCTGACCCGGTTCAAACCAAACAGTCACTTTATCGTTGTCAATAATAAACACTTCGGCGGCGGACTGTTCCGTCTTGAGAAAATATGTAACACCAGGACTGTAATACCCATTATAATCAGGCGAATTACCGTCTGAAGTCGTTAACCGAATCCGAATTTTTTCCGTCGGTTCAACAATGGTATCCTCACTGAGTGTAATCGGAATATCGACATAATATTGATTCTTTTCAAAAGAGATTTCACCCCAGTTGTTGCCGGGGCCTGTTCCCGGCAAGAAGGAGTAATCCGTCCCGTTACGTCCCCAACCAATATTATTGTAATAACTATTGTTGCTGTCATTCAGATAATAACGTACCGTAATATCTTTTTCGGCATTGTCGCGGCGCACACGAATAAAACCATCCCGAACCCCTTCTTCCGCGTCTTGTGTCTGATCAATCCAAACATGAATCACTGCGTCATTATCCGTAATTTCAAGTGTTCCAACTTTGCGGTCATCAAGTTCGTACAAGATGCCGCCCGTAGAACTCTTTTGATCTGCCGTCAGTGTGATCTGGACTTTTTCCGTATCCTCAATAAAGTCGTCTTCATGTACAATAATTGGGATATCAACATAATCTTTGCCGTCTTCAAATGTTACAGAACCATTCAATTGACCGCCGTTCGTTCCCGGAAGCCAATCGAAATCAAGACCATTCTTACTCCAACCAGCCGGAAGGGTCTGACTGGTGCTGCCGCTATTGTTCGACGATAACGAATAATACACCGTTAAATTTCCGTTCGTATTATTCCGGTACAAACGGAAATGACCATGATCACCATCTTCACTAGCGTTTTGAACTGTTTCCAGCCAAACTTTGGTCAGAACATCGTCATCTGTAACAGTTATCTGTTTTTCCGATTGGGTCGAATCAACAAAATAAGTGTCGCCGTAACTATAACCCTGACTGTCGCTTTGACCCTGAGACGAGGAGATTAAACGTAACAGAACGGATTCGTCCGGTTCCACGTAATTATCATTGATCAGATGAATCGGAATTTGTATTTCATCGATTCCGATGTCAAAAGTAATAGTAAAACGATTATTCCATTGATCGGTGCCGGGAAGAAAATCAAAGTCAATTCCGTTTCGTCCCCAGCCGTCGTAACGATAATAATTCCGGTTATAATCGCCCAGTTCGAGATAGACCGTTAACTTTTTATCGGAATTGCTGCGCCGGACACAGAATAAGCCGTCTTGAACTCCTTCCTGACCGTTTTGCGTTTCCGCAATCCAAACCGTAACAGAGACATCATTGTCTTCAATAAAAATCGTTTCAGAATTTGTGTCCGCATCAAGAATATAACGAGGTTCTGACTCGTTGAGATGAATCAAAGTAAAACCGAGTTGTTCCGTTTCTTCAATATAATCGTCATCCGTGACGGCAATCAAAATTGTTACGGTATCTTCGCCGTCGGCAAAAAGAATGGAACCGCGATTATTCCAGATGTCTGTTCCCGGAAGAACATCAAAATCAATCCCGTTTTTCGACCAACCGGTATAATTGGAGTAATAACAACCGGAATTTTGATACGGAAGGTCAAACCAGACTTGAAGGGAACCTGCGGTGTGACTGCGTTTAAGAGTAATAACTCCGCTTGCGCCGCCTTCCACACCCTTACTGTACGAATCAATCCAAACACGAGTGGGGACTTCGTTGTCAATGATCTGCACTGTTGCTATACGATTTTCCGGGTCAAGAAGATATTTGACGCCTTCGTCTGGTTCGTAACAATAACTCGCATAATAACAATCACTCCATTGCATCAAAGTCAATCGAATCTGCTCATCGCCCTCCACCCAAGAATCATCTGTGGGAACAATGGGAATATCAACATAGTCCAGATTACTTGCAAATTCAATCGAACCGCGTCCGTTCCAATAATTTGTTCCCGGCAATTGAGTAAGATCGGTTCCGTTACGCGCCCAACCGGCAGGAACAGTTGTATAGTATCCGATATTTTTTGTATCAATTTCAAAATAAACAAGCAACGGTTGCGTTAAATCACCTCCGCTCCGTCGTAACCGGATGTAACCGTTGGCTCCGCCTTCTTCCGCATGTTGCACTTTATCAATCCAAACATGAACGACTTCCTCATCATCCGCTATTTCCAATGTTGCGGTTTGACGAGTCTCGTCAATGAGATAAGTTGTACCGGCACTATTCGGCTCCAATGTTATCGTTACAACTTCCGCCCCTTCCATCCGTTGGTCATCGAGAATGTTCACATCAATGTCAATAGAATCTATACCGGCAAGGAAAGAAAGTGAACCGCGATTATTTCCGTAACTCGTATTAGGCAGATAATTGAAATCGCGTCCATTCGTCGCCCAGCCTAAAATATTAGGGGTTTGACCGCTGTTTTGGGTTGCCAGACTGAACCAGATGGTTAATGCCTTCGTACTATCACTGCGATGGACTCGGAACTTTCCGTTTTGACCGTTTTCCGCTCCGTCTTGGAGTTTCTCCAACCAAATTGTAACGGGAATCTCGTCATCAATAAGAGAAACAACAGCGGAATTTTGTGATTCGTCAATCTGGAATGTTGCCCCGCCGCCGTCGCCTTTAATGTTACTCAAAGTCAAACGAATTTCTTCCGTTCCTTCAATCCAATCATCGTTAATCGGACTAATCGGAATATCAACGAATTCCGAATTTTCTGTAAATGTTACAGAACCATGCGTATTGGAACTATTCGTGCCGGGCAACCAATTAAAATCTGTTCCGTTTTTCCCATAACCCGCTGTCTGTGTACCATTATTAAGAGGATCAAGATCAAAATAAACCGTCAATCGCCCTTGTGTGTTACTGCGTTTTAAACGAACAACACCTGCCGAACCGCCTTCGGTTGCATTTGTTACAGAATCAACCCAAACGAGAACCGGCGGCTCGTTATCGTGAATAGCAAGTGTTGCGGTTGACGTGTCTGTATTCGTAAAATAGGATACATTATTTTTTGTCCCATCTGCCGAAGGTTGTAAGGTCAGACGTACATGTTCGGTTCCTTCCGTTAAAGAATCCTCAATGGCGGTAACAGAAATTTCGGCAACATATTGACCCACAATAAACGTAACACTGCCCCATAAATTCCATTCACTCGTACCGGGCAGATAATCAAAATCAATACCGTTACAAGCCCAACCGGAGGGACCGTAATAATCATCATAATAGTAACACCAACTATTCAAGTTATCCAAACAGTAATAAACAGTTAAATTTCGTTCGGCATTATCGCGTTCCAATTGAAAACCGCCTGCTGTACCGCCTTCATAAGCATCGGTCGTTGACGCTATCCGGACATTCACCGCCGGATCATTATCAAGGATCATTACTGTATCGGAAGTGCGATCCGGATCAAGGTAATAAGTGATTTCCTGAGAATAATAATCGTCATAATTATATGAACGCAAGGTGAGACCGATTTGTTCGGAGTCTTCTATCCAAAGATCATCAATAACGGAAATACGAATTTCGGCAAAAGGATCACCGGCTTCAAAAGTAATACTCCCGTAATTACTGTACTGATTCATGCCGGGGATTTCAAAATCCGTACCGTTTTGCGACCAACCGGCATAATTGGAGTAATAACTATTACGGTAATCAAGTTCATAATAAACAACCAATTCCGTTGCATAATTATCGCGTTGGAGTTTAACAATACCGGAATCACCGCCTTCCTGTCCGTTTTGCGTTTCCGCAATCCAAACTGTTGTCGGAATCGTTGTATCAAAAATAGTCAACGCCGCATGAGAATTGGCGTCAACCGTGTAAGACGTATTAGGTGAAATTCCGGTACGGTTACTCCAATAGGAACTTTCTGTAATGAGAACAAGTTCAAGACGTTCATCGCCTTCAATATAGGCGTCCGGCAAGGCACTAATAACAAGGTCTGTGTAATACTCGACGTCATTAAATGTAACATAACCCTGATAATAACCGGCAGAACTACCGGGCAAAAAAGCAAAATCTTTACCGTTGGATGACCAACCCGGATAAATGTCGTAATCATATCCGCTATTACGATAATCAAGTTCGTAAAATGCTGTTAACTCGCCTTGATTATCGTCACGAACAAACCGGATATGACCCGTTTGATCGCCTTCAATTGCATCCTGACTCGAATGAATGCCAACCACAGAGAGCATTTCCCGAACTTCCAAAACTTCTAAATGAAGTGAGCGGGAACGAAAACGGAGCGGTTTTATTTTCGTCACGCCGAAAAATTTTGCTATTAACCAATTCACAAAAGATTTTATCTTGGACATAGCATTGCTCCTTAACATTAGGTTTAATCAACTAATATTCGTACTAAAACATATTATAAACGTAATTCATTACAAACGGATTCAAAAAAACGTTCATGTTCACTGATCACTTCGGGTGTTCCGAAAATCGTGTTACTTCGGGATTCAATGTCAAGGCTCACGGAATGGCGGTATTCCGGTTCCGTACCGAGACGAACAGCACGATCAAGGTATTCATTAAGCGTTGCGCAGGGTAAATGTTCCAATCCCATCCGGCGGTAGATGCCGGTTGTAAAATTTTGTACATGTAAAGAGCCGGAAAGGGTTACTTCCGGGATACCATACGAAAAAGCATCAAAAGACGTTAAACCGCCGGCATAAACCGGTGAATCCAATAAACAAGTTGCCAAAGAAAGAAGACGACAATATTTTTCGAACGGAAAAAAAGAATAGAAGTAAATTCGTTTATAAATCGTTTCACCTAAATTCTGTTTCAGACGTTCGTGAAGTAATTTTCGTCCTTTTTCATCATGACCAAGCAGTAACACAAAATGACCATCGGGATCACGTTCGGCAATTGCCTTGATGATCGGATCAAAACCGGGATGATATTTTGATGTACGATGCGGACAAAAATAGAGTGCACCATGAGCGGGAAGGTTAAATTCCGAACGAGAAACCGGTGTCGCCAGTCGGGGAAGACGAGGCTGATAAGTCGGTAAAGCGTTCAGAGTAAATAACTTTTCGGTATAATAATCCTGTCCGTTTTCCGGTTCCACATACGTTGAGGACAGAAAATAATCAACCGTATTAACGCCGCTTGTTCCATGTGTTCCGTAAGATGTAACTTGAATTGGTGCACATCGGGCAAATGGGAAAAAGTAACTCCACGCATCACTTCCCACCTTACGATAATAAAGGAGATGACACGATGTACGCCGAACCTGTTCGACGACTGCTTCAAAAGAGCCGCCCAAAGGAACAAATGTTACTCCTTCCGATTTTATTGTACGTTTACAATGCTCGATACTAACCGCGGGAACGAAAACAAAAATATCGAAACGCTTTTTATCAAGAGCATTAATTAAACCGGCTGTGCCGCGTAGAAAACCGCCTTCGTGTCCATGAAGCGCATGAAAACCGAGACGCCATCGTCCTTTATTATTGTATGGATTGATCGGCACCGGCGGTAATGCGTGGGGAAATGCGGATGCGAAAATACGGCAAAATTTTTCGCGAACGGTTTTACAACTGCGGTTATGATGCGGCAGATGAAAAGAAGGGAAAAAACCATCTATCGGCAATGTTCGCCAATCAACAGAAATAGAGGAACTCAATGCCAAATCAAGACCGGAATGGAGACGTTGCCAATAGTGCTCTAATGTTGTTACATCAGGAAAAACTGTCGGACAAAATCCAAGCGGTTTCCATTGCCAAACGGACTTACCCGAAGGTAAACGGGACGCTGCACGATAAAGATGCGCGGACGATGAAAAATCTTCCTCGTGTGCCAGAGTAGCCGCACGACGAAAAAAACGTAACGATGTTACATCTGATTGTTGGGGCAAGGAGGAAGAAAACATGTTGCTGTACAATCGTTAAGGAACTCAAAAAGTACCTCCTGTACAATTTCACACGGCTTCCTTGCACACGGATCAAATGATACACATCACAATTAAAAATACAATTTTCAAAAAGGCAAATGTTTTTTCAATTTGAAGAATACATCAAATCTAAAAACAAGGATTTTTATTTATCGTTAATATTCTTTACATTTGAAACAATTGTAATTGAATCTAAATATTATGTCAATCCAATTCATTTGCCAATCAAAAAAATCAGAATTTTTTCACTTTTGCTCTCTATTTTATTTTTTCAAACAAAACTGTTAATATGACAATTAAATCAGACGTATTTCAAAAAAATGTTTGTTTTTGATACGTAAGTCTTTGAATAATAAAAATTTATAACACATATCATTTATTTTTTACAATATAAGTTTAGAGATAAGTTAGAGCAAAAATTTTGTAAATCCGGTATTCATTACAACATATTAACAAATTTAGCGTTCTTTGTATTCGAAACAACTGTAACTAAGTCTACACCAACCCAATTTATTTGTCAATCAAAAAAATCAAACTTTGTCACTTTTGCTCTATATTTTATTTTTTCAAAAAAACTGTTATTACAATTGAATTAAGAGTATTTCAGAAAATTGTTCGGTTTTGTAATGCGTAAGTCTTTGAATAATAAAAACTTATAACGTATATCTTGTTGTTTTTTACAACAGAAGTCACGGCAAAAACTTTTGTATATTTAATATTACCTTGTAGATTTAGTGTGATCAATAATAGCCCTTACAAGTTTTTTGGTTCATTACGATAAATCTACCGGACAATGGGATAAAGAAATGATTCTGTAACCCATTGTATAAAAAGGATTTACGATACGATTGAAACGAAATACTTCATATTTTTACTGTCGATAAAATTTTTTGAAAAAAATTTTCTACTCCATCCGCACTACCACTGCCAAAGAGGGAAAACCTGTTCATAACTATTCGGGCGAAATCATTTTGTTCGGGATTTTACGGGATTTTGGGAACGGATCACAGAAAATTTATCTTGTGACGGAATAAAGGGGGTATATCTCTCTTTGAAAATTCAGTTTTTTATAAAAGAAAGTTTGTTGCTTAAACGGAACATCCACAGCCAAAAGCAAAATTTTAGAAACTCCTGAAAAGAATA
>JAITBS010000386.1 GCA_031283515.1 Planctomycetaceae bacterium | reverse complement strand
TATGCATTTGTTTATGGAATTCCGAGCGATGCACCTACTTCACTTTCTCTCACAACGTGTCACATGTACTCGTTCAATAATTTTCACGATGCCCACGCTCAGTACCAACGTGGACCATTTCGGGCACCGCTGGTTGAAGCAAACACGTGGATTCCGCGAGATTCAATGGCGTGGATTCAAGACGGAACAAGTAATCAGATACTTTTTGGTGAAAAACATATTCCAGAACCATTTATCGGAAGATGTGATACACCGGCAAGAGAAGGACGTTTTACCTCTGATTGTTCAATTTTGGTGATAGGAAACTGGGCAACAGTCGCTTCTGCCCGATCATTTCATGCCCGTAGTAATTCCGTTGGAACATTGGTCAACAATATTCACTACGGGGAAATTACTACAACCAATCCCGAAACCAGTAATAATCCAGATGGTTTATGGTTCTATTCTTTTGGAGGTTATCATCCCGATGTCTGTAATTTTGTATTGGGCGATGCTTCGGTTCGTTCCTTACCATTGACAACTCCTTACCAAACAATTGGTAAACTGGGGCATGTTTCGGATGGCGCAGCCGTTACGCTTCCACAGTAATTATACTTTACCTCACCATTATTGGGTCTTTTTGATACTTCAATTTCAGTGCCTTTTTTTGTTTCGCAATCTTCACAAAAAATTTTCTCGGTGAACTCTGCGGTCTCGGATGTTACACTTCCGACACTCATAATTATAATGTTTAATTTTTTTTAACCTTTCATCAAGTGTTTCAGGATTTTTGTTTTGTTCAATTTGGTATGTATTCGTCCTGAAAGGACATTGCATAACAACCCGCCGTAACACGGCGGGTAAGAACTCAATCAAAACAATCGCCCTGAAAGGGCAATGTATTAGTTGAGAGTGGAGAGTGGAGAGTTCGCACGCGGAGTAATACCAAAACGGTAATACTTCCGCTTGCGACACTATCAACTATCCACTCTCAACTATCAACTCTATTGCCCTTTCAGGGCGATATTGTTGATGATGATTGTGTAACCCTACCCGTTGGGTAGGGCTGGCTTATATTGTCCTTTCAGGACGAGGAGGAACTGAATAATGCGTAAAAATAATAATTCCACTGATATATTACCTCTTTTCGTATGTTTTGTTCTTTTTTTCTGTTTCGTAATTCTCAAAAAATAATCAGCGTAATCTGCGGACAAAATATCTACGAACATCAGCGTAATCTGCAGACAAAATATCTGCGAACATCTGCATAATCTGCGGACAAAATATCTGCGAACATTTGCGTAATCTGCGGACAAAATATCTGCGGACATCTGCGTAATCTGCGGACAAAATATCTGCGAACATCAGCGTAATCTGCGGACAAAATATCTGCGAGCATCAGCGTAATCTGCGAACAAAATATCTGCGAACATCAGCGTAATCTGCGGACAAAATATCTGCGAACATCAGCGTAATCTGCGAACAAAATATCTGCGAACATCAGCGTAATCAGCGGACAAAATATCTGCGAGCATCAGCGTAATCTGCGGACAAAATATCTGCGAACATCTGCGTAATCTGCGGACAAAATATCTGCGAACATCAGCGTAATCTGCGGACTGCAAATAAACACTTACCTCTTGAAAATACGGAGATTCCGTGTAAAATACTAAAATTGTAAAATTTTTCTCACAATTTTTTCACATTTTAATTTTTGTTTTATTTTTTGAGTTGTTCTATGAAATACAACCCCGCAATAATTGAACCGAAATGGCAAACCTATTGGGAAACCAACAAAACATTTGAAACTCCCCGATTGCCCGGTAAGAAAAAAATGTATGTTCTGGATATGTTCCCGTATCCAAGCGCAAACGGTTTGCATGTCGGGCATCCCGAAGGTTACACCGCAACCGACATTGTTTGCCGTTTTGAACGAATGAACGGGACAACGGTGTTACATCCCATGGGTTGGGACGCTTTCGGTTTGCCCGCCGAACAACAAGCTAAAAAAACCGGTGTTCCGCCGCGAACTATTACCGAAACAAATATCACTAACTTCCGGCGTCAACTCAAAATGCTCGGTTTTTCGTACGATTGGAGTCGGGAAATCGCAACAACCGATATTCAATATTTTCGCTGGACACAATACATTTTTCTGCTTCTCTACAACACATGGTTTGATTTCGACGAACAACGCGGCAGACCAATTTCCGAATTGCCGATTCCTAATAATGTAATTGATATTGAAATGTACAAAAATGAACATCGGTTGGCGTATCAGATTGAAGCACCGGTTAATTGGTGTCCGGCGTTGGGAACGGTGTTGGCGAATGAAGAAGTAATTCAAGGACGAAGTGAACGCGGTAATCATCCGGTGGTACGAATGCCGCTTCGTCAGTGGATGTTACGGATTACCGCGTATGCCGACCGGCTCGAATCCGACCTCGCAGGTCTGGATTGGTCGGAAGGAATTAAAGCATTGCAACGAAATTGGATCGGCCGCAGCACCGGAGCCGAAGTTGATTTCTTTATCGGTACAAAAAAAATAAACACGGAAAACGGTGAAACAAATTTTCATATCGACGGTCCAAAATCGTGGCGCAAATCCGTTGAAGATGAATACAATATGTGGAAACAAAATCGCCAACAATCAGGTTTTCCGCGTAAACCCGATTCCGATGTGTTACGGATTTACACGACGCGTCCTGATACATTATTTGGGGCAACGTACATGGTTATTGCGCCGGAACATCCGTTTGTTAAACGATTTACAACCGATGCGCAACAAGAATCTGTTGAAAAATATTGTGTACAATCTGCCTCGAAAAGTGATCTTGACCGGACGGATCTGGCGAAGGAGAAGACCGGAGTTTTTACCGGTTCTTATGCATTGAATCCGGTCAACAATGAACCGATTCCGATTTGGATTGCCGATTATGTACTGAGTTCGTATGGAACCGGTGCGATTATGGCAGTTCCGGCTCATGACACACGGGACTTTGAATTTGCGCAACAATTTCAGTTGCCGATCATTCAGGTTGTTCGGTCAGTGGACAGTACAGTGCATGTAGGGGTTGATTTTGAAGCGTTTACCGAATCGGGAGTTGCGGTGAACAGCGGTCTGTACAACGGCGTGATGACAGCAGAATTTAAGGAACGAATAACAGAAGACCTAAGTAATATCGGAATTGGACGCAAAGCAGTCAATTATAAACTTCGTGATTGGCTTTTCAGCCGGCAACATTTTTGGGGTGAACCGTTTCCAATTTTGCACGAAATAGACGCCAACAATAATCGTACCGGAAAAATAGTGCCGCTGGAACCATCGGAACTGCCGTTGGATATTCCCAAAGAATTGAAGTTCAACGCAAAACATAATTCGCCGGAACCGCCGCTGGAACAGGCTCCGCCGGAATGGTTGTTCGTTAATCGCAACGGAAAAAAATATAAGCGTGAAACAAATACGATGCCGCAATGGGCAGGTTCATGTTGGTATTATCTGCGATTTATCGATCCGAAAAATAATACAACGCTTGTTGATCCGCAACTCGAAAAAGCGTGGATGCCGATTGATCTTTATGTTGGCGGTGCGGAACATGCCGTATTGCATTTATTGTACGCGCGGTTTTGGCATAAAGTGTTGTATGATTACGGAATTGTTTCGCATCCGGAACCGTTTCAAAAACTCGTTAATCAGGGAATGATTCTTGGCGAAACGGAATTTACCGGATTCAAAGACGCCAACGGTAATTGGGTTTCCGCAACAAGTGTGAATATTGATCGAGACGGAATCGGTACGTTAAAATCAAACGGCATAAAACTTGATTCCGTAAAACTGGACGCCAAACAAGTTACGAAAAAAGGGGAAAATTTTGTTCTGACGAACGCGGAAAATCAAATGAATACCGATAATCAGAACGAAAATCAAAATGAAATTCGGGTGGACAGCCGGGCAAATAAAATGTCGAAAAGCCGCGGCAATGTGGTTAATCCTGACGAAGTGGTAGAAAATTATGGAGCGGATGCGTTACGGTTATATGAAATGTTTATGGGACCGTTGGAATCGGTTAAACCTTGGTCAATGGATGGAGTTCACGGAGTTCGCGGTTTTTTGGAACGGGTTTGGAAAATGATTGTTTCTGTAACATCAGAAAAACCGGAATTAGAAACAGCCGTTCAAAATATCACACCAACAGAAGAACAAAACCGGATATTACACAAAACAATCAAATCCGTAACAGAAGATATTCGCAATATGTCCTTCAATACGGCAATTGCCCGAATGATGGAATTTACCAATTTTTTCCTGAAAGAACAGGTTCGTCCGAAATCGGCAATGAAACAATTCGTGTTACTATTATCGCCGTTTGCGCCGCATATTGCAGAGGAACTATGGCAGATTTTGGGACATCGCAATACATCGGCTTATGAATCGTGGCCCATTTATGATGAGTCGGCGATTCGGGAAACGGCGTTAGAAATTCCTGTATCGATTAACGGCAAATTACGTTCAAAAATCTTGGTTCCGGCAAACGCCGATGAAAATATATTGGAACAAACCGCACTTTCCGATACTAAAATTGCCGAATTGCTAAACGGTAAAACAGTAGTCAAAAAAATTATTATTTGCGGCAAAATGATCAATTTTGTTGTGAAATAATGATGGGAAAAAAGTTACCGGTTTTTGAATCACCAATTTTCGGTAATTTTGTGAGAATGGTTTTTTCGTAATATTTTAACCGGTTTCCGGCATAAAAGTTGGAAAGACGATTCCTGTTTGTGAAAATTCTGTGCCGCGAACTTGTGAAATATGTAAGTCACAGTTCTTTGCTCCGAGTTCATACATTGCGTTTACGAGTGTTCGGCATCGGGAGGGAACAAGCCAAACCGGTGAACAACCGCGATGTTTATCCAATTCAAAACGAATCAAGGCGATTCCTTGTTCTTCGGTGCGTACAACACCGGGACCTAACATATTACTACCCGGATCATTGACCGAAACAATAAATCCGTCAAGTTGACCGGAAACACCAAACAATACCGAAACATGCCAGATTCCGTCTTCATTTTTCAAAAAATAACGATAATCCTGTTCACGTTCAATTCCGGTAAGTTCCAACTCAAGACGAACTATTGCCGGAATATCGGATTCGGCGGCGTTACGAATTAGTGTTTTATGCGGACATTCTGTTGTCAGACCGTTTACTGGAACAGAAAATATCATGTCCTGATAAAAACACGCAGGAACAAATCCGGCTTTATTATAAAGTGAAAACGAATCAACATTGGTTGCACCGGAAACAAGCCGAAGCGGTTTATTCTGATGTTCCGCAAGATCAATAACGTAACGTAACAACAAAGACGCAACACCATGACCGAAAAAATCAGGATGAGTATTCAGGATTCCTAAGGACACATGACGCGGCCGCGGGTGAAAAAAACAAGAACCGGCAATACGTTTACTATTGGTTTCTTCGACGAGAACACAACAATTTGGATCGAGTGATTCGTAAACACGCGGAAACACCCGCATTGTTTCCCAACTTCCCGATACGAGTTTGAAGCCTCTGTTTTTCTCATACCAAACATTGAGCGATTGATGAATCAATTGGGCAACTTCATCCCAATCTGCCCAAACCATTAAACGTGTACGAAAAGATAACAAGGACATTTCGTTTCAATTTAATAAAATAATGAATCCGATAAATGATCATATCCAAACAAAACGATAATTTATTATAACTCTTCTCAAACCGGATTGGAACACAATCAAATGGTAAAATCTATAGATAAGAGTCCGCGATTACGCAGAAAAAGGAATTGCTCACGAAAATTTTTTTCAAAATACGAAACAACCAAAATAACAAAAAAAGAAGATTTATAATATTTCAGTGGAATTTTCAGAAATAATGTCCTATTTTAATAAAACAATGATTTTGTCCTGAAAAGGCAGAAAAGTAGTTGATAGTGGAGAGTTGATAGTGGAGAGTGCCGCAAGCGGAGTAATACTGTTTTGGTGTTAATTCGCTAAAGGGAACTTCTAAAAAACACGTTTCCTAAAAATCTTGTCCTTAAAAAAATAAGGACTTGCGAATATTTTTTGAGTAAAAATTTGGGGTTTTAGAAGTTCCCTAAAAACAACCTCATTTTCACCTAATCTTTCCGAACAAAACAACCTCAGCAGCCAATTAGACATCACACACGTCAACCTCATTACCTCATTGTTTTATGCGTTAATGCGGTAGTTTTGTTTGAAAAATTAGGTAAAAATGAGGTTATGCCGCATGTGGATTACTACCGGAACAGTAATAATTCCTCATGCAAAACTATCCGCTCTCCACTATCAACTCTCAACTACTTTTCTGCACCGACTTTTCAAATAGAAACAAATCGTGTAAAATTACCAAATCTTTAGAAGAAGTTTTCCAGTGTTGATCACTTTTGTTGAGCACTTTTTAACTTTTGTGTTAAACCAACTTAAACCGTTTTCAGAAATTCTCATGCCATTATTTGAAATAGAAACCCATTCCCACATTGTTATTGCCTGGTCTCAAGATGAAGAAGGAGCACGAGGCATTCTTTATGAATACTACCCATCCGAAGAAGCCATTCGGATCACTCAGCGACCTCGTGACGCTTGGGTGATTTCAAAATCGGCTCTCGGAATTAACGGCAAAACCGACCCATGTGATACCGCACGGGATTGTTTATCAAAAGCAGCCGGCGACAAAGTTCATGCAATCCGGCTTTATATGCAGCAAACCGGCACCGATCTTGACCAAGCAAAAAAAATCATCGAATCCAATATGGTAATAGGTTGGTAATATGAATGAAAATGAAAATGAGAATGACTCCAAACTCGTTACAACACAATCACCAACACAAACGCTTGCCGAAACCTTGAAACGTTTCGATATTGCAATTTCTAAGGCTAAGATCGCAAAACTTGACGAATATTGCAATCTGCTTTGGACTTGGAATACACGGTTTAATCTGACACGGCATACGGATTACGACAAATTTATTTCGCGTGATCTTGTTGATTCGATGGCGTTGGAAGGTTTTTTGCAACAAGAGGAACGGGTTCTGGATGTTGGCAGCGGCGGCGGTGTACCGGGAATCGTTTTGGCAATACTGCGTCCCGATTTGCAAATCGAACTCTGTGACGCAACCGGTAAAAAAGCGTTGGCACTTAGTGAAATGGTTCATGAACTTCGGCTCAATATTCCGGTTCACCACGCCAAAGCCGAAACAATTCTCGCAACACGAAGCAAAGGAACTCGATTCACAACACTCACTATTCGGGCAGTTTCACGGCTTGTCCAATTACTCCGAATGATCAAACCGTATTGGAATATGTTTGATCGTTTACTTTTAGTTAAAGGTACCAAATGGACGGAAGAACGAGGAGAAGCAAGACATTACAATTTAATGAATAAACTGGCTCTGCGTTGTCTCAAAACCTATCCGATTCCAACTTCCGAGAATACCGATTCAAAAGAGATAATCAATAGCTTTATCTTACAAATTTGCCGGAAAGACGATTTTGAACAACTTGATAAAATAATTAACATTCATAAAATCGAAACACCGGAACCGGAACGGCAACCCCAACGTAAATTTCAACACCAAACGCCCTCAAAAAATACAAAACGCTCTTGAAAAAATATTCCGTATCACTCACGGAATTTCAATACAACAATCTTGCGGTGATTTAAAAATCGGCAATTATTCAATCTATAAATATTGACTTTCATAATAAGGTTCAGTATTGCTCTCTCTCACCTCTACAATAAGACCTATTATTCTGTTTGTGATTTGATATAATATTTTTTCGTTTTTGTTTGTTCTATTTTCAAATCCGTTAACATTATTAATTGCATTGGAAACAATGTATCAGATTTTATGAGCCAACCATCGACTTGGACGAAAACAATTGTTGCTTCGATGACCAGTTATATTGATGCCGGTTCTATTGTTGCCGGTGCTGCCGGTCTTATGCTTTGGAAAGAGTTTCTTGGTATGGGAAACGGGCAAGTCGGATTACTCGGTGCTTGCAGTTCCAACGCCTTGTCTGCTGCAATCGGTGCTCTCATCGGCGGGCGAATCTGTGATTTGTACGGACGAAAAATCGTTTACACGTATGATTTATTGTTCTACATTATTGGTATGCTTTTTATTGTTTTCGGGGTGAATTATCCGATGTTGCTTATCGGATATATTATTGTTGGGTTATCGGTTGGAGCGGATGTTGCGGCGTCGTGGACGCTGATTGCCGAAAACGCTCCCGCCGAAAATCGAGCAAGACATTGCGGTACTGCACAACTAATGTGGGCATTGGGACCTGCTGTTGTGTTGCTGCTTTCTGCTATTGTGAACTGGTTTGATCTGGGATTGTTCGGTAACCGGCTTGTGTTTGGTCATCTTATTGTTATTGCGTTTATCACTTGGCTTTTGCGGCTCCGAATGCCGGAATCGGAAGAATGGGTTGCTAATAAACAGAAAGAAAAAGAACTAATCGCTTCCGGTGTTTGGACAAGAACAAGTTATTGGGATTTATTCCTTAATAGCGCGAATTTGCGTGGTATTCTGTTACTTATTGGCGTGTATATGATCTGGAATCTTGCTGCCGGAACGGGCGGATTTTTCTTACCGTACATCTATGAAAAAGCCGGCGGCGTATCAACAACAGCGTCACAGGCATTGACTGCTCTGTTATTTGTAACCTCATGTTTTGCAACATTGTTTATCTTTATGACATTGGCTGATAAGTATAGCCGGCGCATTATTTACTTTGTGATTGCCAGTTTGTATATTATTGCGTGGAGTTTGTTAATGTTACCGAAAGAATATCTTTGCATGACCATTTTTATTATTAGTTCGGTATTGATGGGTATTAACAACGGTTCGGGACAACAGGCGTTTTATCAGATGTGGGGAGCGGAGATGTTTCCGGCGCGTTATCGAGCAGCGGCGCAAGGTTTTTCCTTTTTTTCGGCGCGTTTTGTTTTAAGTATTTGGAGTTATCTTGTTCCGATTATTATTGGAGACGACGCCAAAGGAATGCCGATAGCCGCAATAATTCTTGTTACTTTTGCGACGATAAGCATGTTAATTGGAACCATCTTTTGTCCAAACACTGCCGGAAAAACGTTAGAACAAATCGAAGCTGAACGTTACGACAACAAGAGTTAGGATTGCCCCAAAATGTACAATACGGTTATTTCAAAACATTGCAAACATCGCCGAAGGAGTCGGACGGGAATTAGGAAAAAATTTAAACGAATTGTCAAGTAAAAGTAACCTATACTTCAATGCCAGTGTCGATCTGTTTTTGTGTGTAAATGTATAAAATGCGAGTTTTAGGAAAACAAATAATACGTAAAATACAAAGTTTAAATAAAATTTTATTTTGCCTAAATTCTTATTTTGTGAAACCAACCAAAGAACCGAAGTGTTGCAAAAATTAATCGGCAGTGGCATTGATTTATTGATCTAATCCTTTTTGTATTATTCGAGTAATGCAAATAAAAATTACACAAAAGATTAGTCTTAATATTTTAGTGACTATTATTTGTTCCATTAGGTCGAATTGATTCAAAATAACGACGGATCACCTGACGTTGTCCAGATGGAATTGGTTCCAACTCAAGTACTGATTCCGCTCGTTTATGAAATTCTTTATAGATTTCTTTATATTCACGATTATTAATTGTTTCGGTATGTTCTTGAAAATTTTCCGTTTCAATATCTGAGGATCCTTCTCCTTGAATACCGGAAATTTGTTTCAGGTCACGAATACTATCAAGATTGGTTTTCTGACGGTTATCAGAAACTTCACACGGTTGGTTTTCAGGCAACTGTCCCACTTGTCCTATTTGTGCAAAACCGGTTTCACAGGATTGTTGTGAACCACATTCACTCCGTTTTGAACACGAGTCACAGGCACCGGCACATTGCGATTTACAGAGACCAAGTTTGGCTAACTGGCAATTCAGTTGATCACAGGCTTCTTTACGAAGGCACTGTTTACGGCAAATTCCGGCTAATTGACAAGCCGTATTTTTACACCCT